>NZ_JBANFL010000011.1:0-188089 GCF_037154135.1 Sphingobium aquiterrae | reverse complement strand
GTGCAACCCCGCCCGCAAGGGCACGATGATAACCCCGGACTCCAGTTATGACCGGAGGAGAAATGGGGAGCACGTCAATGGCCATGCTGCAGGATGTCGTCTCGCGAAAGCTCTGAGGCCTGATCGGCGGTGCCAGCTGGTCGATGATGTTCGGAGCACATGGCAGGTCAGCATCCGGCGGGCCTGCGCTGTGCTCCGGGCGGAACGATCAAGCTACCACTACCGTGGTTGCCGCACCGATCAAGCCGACCTCAAGAAGCGCATAAGGGAGATCGCGGAGACGCGGGTTCGCTACGGCTATCGCCGTGTCCACGTGCTGCTCCGGCGCGAAGGCTGGGAGATCAACGGCAAGCGAGTTTAGAGATGGAGCTGCAACTGCGCAAGAAAGCGCCCAGACGGCGGGTCAAAGCCAAGCTGAGGGAAGGCCACTGCGCAGTCTTCCGAGTCAATAATGTCTGGGCCATGGACTTCGTCCATGACCAGCTCGCGACGAGACCGAAGCTACGCATCCTGACAGTGGTCGACACTTTCAGCCGGTTCTCGCCGGCTGTCGAACCGCGGTTCCGCTTCCGGGCACCGGATGTGATCGAGGTATTGGAGCGGGTCTGTGCCAAGGTAGGTTATCCAGCATCGATCAGAGTCGACCAGGGCAGTGAGTTCATCTCCCGCGAGCTCGATCTGTGGGCCTACATGAAAGGTGTGCGCGGCCTGGCAAGCCGACCGACAATGCGTTCATCGAAAGCTTCAACGGCAAGTTCCGGGCAGAATGCTTGAATGCGCACTGGTTCATGAGCCTCGATGACGCGGTCCGAAAATGCGAAGCTTGGCGTAGAGACTATAACGAAGTACGACCGCATAGCGCGATCGGCAACAATCCGCCGATATCGCTGCTATCCGCATCAGTGGCAAATGGCCCGCCCTGACGTTGGAATACTGGATCGGCCCCAGGCGGGGGGGCCAGGATCGGGGTGCAGGTTACAAGGGGGAAGACTCCACCTCTGACTTGTAACAACCCGGGGGGGGGGAGAACGTCACATTTTATAAATGGCCGAGTTTTCTTCAACCCCAGTTTGTTGTCCCGCCATAGCCATTACCCGAATCTTCAGATTTAACAGGCATCACGACGAACATTGATTGCGCCGCTGAACGTGTGGCGCTGGTGGTTCGAGGATTGTCATGCCCGTCGATGTTGAAAAACAGGTTTCCGTCATTGGTCTTGGCTATATCGGCCTGCCCACCGCCGCGCTGATCGCGCGATCGGGCATGCGGGTGCTGGGCGTCGATGTCAGCCCGCATGTGGTGGAGACGGTGAACAACGGCCGCGTGCATATCGAGGAAGTCGATCTGGACGGGCTGGTGCAGGGCGTGGTCTCGCGCGGCACGCTACGGGCTTCGACGCAGGTGGAAGCGAGCGACGTCTTCGTCATCGCGGTGCCGACGCCGGTGTCCGAGGATCATGCGCCGGATATCTCCTATGTGCTTGCCGCCGCGCGCACGATCGCGCCGGTGCTGAAGGTCGGGGACACGGTGATCCTCGAATCCACCTCGCCCGTCGGCACGACCGAGGCGATGCGCGACCTGCTGGCGGACCTGCGCCCCGATCTGCGCATGCCGGGCAAGGGCGGGGCGGCCGCGGCGGATGTTTCCATCGCCTATTGTCCCGAGCGCGTGCTGCCCGGTCGCATCCTGGTGGAACTCATCGACAATGATCGCTGCATCGGCGGCATCACCCCGCGCTGCGCCCGCAAGGCGCTGTCCTTCTATCGCCAGTTCGTGCGCGGCCAGTGCATCACCACCACGGCCCGCGCCGCGGAGATGGTGAAGCTGGTCGAGAACAGCTTTCGGGATGTCAACATCGCTTTCGCCAATGAACTGTCTGTAATTGCCGAAGGGATGGGCATCGACGTGTGGGAGGTGATCCGCCTCGCCAATCGCCATCCGCGCGTGAACATCCTGCAGCCGGGGCCGGGCGTGGGCGGCCACTGCATCGCGGTGGACCCGTGGTTCATCGTGCATGGCGATCCGAAGAACGCCCGCATCATCCGCACCGCGCGGGAGGTGAATGACGCGAAGACCGACCATGTCGTCGCCCGCGCCTCCGACCTGATCGACGATGCGCCGGCGGGTGACATCGCCTGCCTTGGCCTCGCCTTCAAGGCGAATATCGACGACTTTCGCGAGAGCCCGGCGGTGAAGGTCGCCGCGCGCCTGGCCCGCCGCTATGGCCGCCGCATCAAGCTGGTCGAGCCCTATGCGACCGACCTGCCGATGGATTTTGCCGGGACGGGCGCGGAATTGATCGACATCGACAGCGCGCTGGAACGCTGCGCGACGTTCATCGTGCTGGTCGATCATGACCTGTTTAAGTCCGTGCCGTTGGAGGAACGGGCCGACAAGGTTGTGTACGACACCCGCGGCATCTGGTCCGACCAGCCGAGCGAGCCGGCTCGCTCGCGTCCACGGATCGCCGGCGCGGCCTGATTGCTCCGGGCGGCGTGGCGCCGCCCTTCCGTGGCATCCTGGGGGCTATTGGAAGCGTCGCGCCTCTCTGCTAAGGCGCGGCGATGCTGATGCGCGTCGTGCTCGTCCTGTTCTTCCTGTCGCTGGCCGCCAATATCGGATTCGCGCTCGCAGATCCTCATTGGCTCGCGATCCCGGCACTGTTGCTGGGATGGTATGTGGCGGACATGCTCTCCGGCCTTGTCCACATGTATATGGACTATCGGCCTTGTGCCGTCGGCGTCGGGCTGGACCGCATCTATTTCTATGAAGGATCGCGCGAGAGCGAGGAATATCAGGCGATGTTCCGGGCCGCGATGACGCGAATCAACCCGCTGGAGCGGCTGATCTATGATTTCAAGAACCATCATCCCAGGCCGAACGCGCTGGGCCGCAGGGGCGTCACGCGCCTGATCGGATCGACGGTTGTGGTTGGCGCGCTGCCCCTGTCGATGGCGTTGAACATCGTGTGTCTCCTGCTGCCGTCATGGGGGCTCACCATCCCCGGTTGGGTTGTTGCCGGCTTTTCAGCCTTGCTGCTGGGTGGTGCCTTCGCCCAATATTTCCACGGCACGCTACATCGCGAACATAATGTCTGGATCGTGCGTGCTATGCGGCGTGTTGGGCTGTTGATGACGCCGCGAGCGCACCAGCTTCACCACGACACGCTGAAACGCGACTTCAGCACTAATTGCGGCTGGAGTAATCCGCTGCTGAACGCGCTGTTCGCGTTGGCATATCGGCGTCGCTGGCTACGGGACGAGGGGCTGGAGCCCGTGGGGTGAAAAAGGACGGTGACGGGTCTGCCATCTGTTTGGCGTCTTGACATCGGAAAATGTTGCAATGCTTTTCGCGCGCGGGCACAGGGACGAGCTGAAAATTTGATCGTGTGTTCTGGATGCCTTTTCATTGGCTTGCCGTGAAGCCGTCGAATAATCAAATTCGCATACGAGCTGGATGATTTTATGTGGGATAATATTTTGGGCCGAATAAGAACAATGGGGCCCATATTCGTTCTGACGGTTGTCATTCCGACCATCCTGTCCATTCTCTATTTTGGTCTGATCGGTTCTGATGTCTACATATCGGAATCGCGCTTTGTGGTGCGCAGTCCTGAAAAGCAATCTGCTTCGGGATTGGGTTTTTTTCTGAAATCAGCGGGCTTTGCCAAAGCTGGCGACGAAGTGTTCGCCGTGCAGGACTATGCGAAATCGCGTGATGCGCTCACTGCCCTGAACAAAGGCAATTTCTTTCGGAGCGCTTATTCGCGGCCGGAAATCGATTTCATCAATCGCTTTCCCGGCATCGGCCGTTCGGACAGCTTTGAATCTCTCTTCAAATATTTCGACAAGACGGTCAAAGTCGAATTTGATACCACAAGCTCGATTACACAGTTGATTGTGCGAGCCTACACACCCAAGGACGCCTACCAGATCAATGAGAAGCTGCTCGAGCAGAGCGAGGCGCTGGTCAATCGGCTGAACGAGCGCGGGCGGGACGATCTTATACGTTTTGCGAGCCGGGAAGTCAGCGAAGCGGAGCGGCGTGCGAGTGAAGCGGCGCTCGCGCTTTCAAGCTATCGCAATCGTGAAGGCGTGGTTGATCCCGAGCGCCAGGCCACGGTGCAATTGCAGCTCATTTCCAAGCTGCAGGATGAACTGATCACCACGAAGACTCAACTCGTCCAGTTGCGTGCGTTCACCCCGGCCAACCCGCAGATCGAGGTGCTTCAGTCCCGCGTCGCCAGCCTGGGCGACGAGATCGATTCTGCGATGAAACAGGTGGCTGGCAATCGCGGTTCGCTGGCGGGAAGCGCGGCGCGCTATCAGCGTCTGCAGCTGGAAAGCCAGTTCGCCGACCGGCAGTTGGCAAGCGCGATGGCATCGCTCGAGGAAGCTCGAAACGAGGCGCGTCGCAAGCAGGTCTATGTCGAGCGCATCGTTCAGCCAAACATGCCTGACAAGGCGCTTGAGCCGCGGCGTATGCGCGGTATCCTTGCGACGTTCGTACTTGGTCTGGTGGCTTGGGGTATCGTCACGATGCTTCTGGCTGGTCTTCGCGAACATAAGGATTGATCGAGGCGTCAGATGTCCACCGAAGGAAATAGTCTGGCCCATTCCTGGATGCTTCAGAAGCGCGTCGTCGGCGCGCTGCTGATGCGTGAGGTGCTGACGCGGTTTGGTCGGCACAATATCGGTTTTTTGTGGCTGTTTGTGGAGCCGATGATGTTCACGCTGGGTGTGACAACCCTGTGGACGCTTAGTAAGGCGATCCACGGGTCAAACCTGCCGATCGCGGCATTCGCGCTGACCGGATATTCCAGTGTGCTTCTTTGGCGAAATATGCCGTCACGCTGTATCGGTGCGGTCGCGCCCAATCTCGCCTTGATGTATCATCGCTATGTGAAGGTGATTGACATCTTTGCTGCGCGCGTGATCCTTGAAGGGATCGGCGCAACCATCTCGTTTGTCGTCCTGTCTATTATGCTGGTGTTCCTCGGCCTGATTGATCCGCCAGAGGATATGCTGCAGGTGGCGTGTGGGTGGTTCATGCTTGCATGGTTCGGGAGCGCGCTGGCGATATCGCTCGGCGCGATTGCGGAGCGCTCCGAGCTGGTCGAAAAGCTATGGCATCCTGCGGCCTATTTGCTCTTCCCGCTCTCGGGCGCAGCGTTCACGGTGAACGCATTGCCGCCTGAGGCGCAGAAGTACATCCTGCTTCTGCCCATGGTGCATGGCGTGGAATTCATTCGCGAAGGTTATTTCGGATCGAAGATCATAGCGCACTATGACATGGCCTATATGGCGCTTTGCAACCTTGGATTGAGCATTGTTGCGCTTATTCAGGTTCGCATCATCAGCAAGACGGTGATCCCGGAGTGATACAGCTTGAGAATGTGAACAAGAGCTACCCTACGCGAAGCGGTATGGTGAAGGTTCTCCAAGATGTGAACCTCACCGTGGGACCTGGTGAGAAGGTCGGCATCTTGGGCCGGAACGGGTCGGGGAAATCCACGATGATCCGCCTGATCAGCGGCGCCGAATATCCT
Organism: Sphingobium aquiterrae; assembly: GCF_037154135.1. Classification (NCBI taxonomy): domain Bacteria; kingdom Pseudomonadati; phylum Pseudomonadota; class Alphaproteobacteria; order Sphingomonadales; family Sphingobiaceae; genus Sphingobium; species Sphingobium aquiterrae. Next base: position 182,541 of record NZ_JBANFL010000011.1, on the reverse strand, counting down.
ACGTCCGGCGAGGTGCGCCGGGGGATGAGCGTTTCCTGGCCGCTTGCTTTCGGTGGCGCCTTCCAGGGGACGCTGACCGGCTACGACAATCTGCGGTTCATCTGTCGTCTCTACGGAAAGTCGGCGGAAGACAGTGTCGATTTCGTTCAGGAGTTTTCCGAACTCGGGCGCTATCTCAAGGAGCCGGTGCGCGCCTATTCCGCCGGCATGCGTGCGCGGTTGGCATTCGCCATTTCCATGGTGGTGGAATTTGACTGCTTCCTGATCGATGAGATCGTGGCGGTCGGTGACGCTCGCTTTCATGCTAAATGCCATATCGAGCTGTTCGAGAAGCGGGCGGATCGGGCAATGATCATCGTGTCGCATGATGTCGCCTATGTGCGCGATCATTGCGACAAGGCGGCGGTCTTGATCGATGGCATTCTGACGCCCTTCGACGATCTGGACGAAGCTTACGCATTTTACAGCGGTGCGGCACATTGATGGCGGGCGTCATCGCGTCGCTCGCTGTGATATTTTCCAGAATATGGGCCCGATCCGACAGCGATTCTGATGTGCCGCCCACCCCGGAAGATGGGCAACGGCAGTTGCTGGTCGATGTGTCAACGATCAGGCAGCATGACGCCCGTACAGGTATTCAGCGCGTCGTCAGGGGTGTGTTGCTCCACCTGCTCGATGTGGAAGGGGAGGGCTTCGCAGTTCGTCCGGTCTTTGCTGCTGGCCCCGGGGACTATCGCTACGCACCGCGCGATGTCCTGCAGTCGAGTGATGTCGATGCCAGCGGATCGGCGATGCCTGTGTCCGTCAAGGCAGGGGACGTCTTCCTGGGCCTGGACCTTTCCGCCCACATCCTGCCGCGGTGCGGGGCGATGATGCGGCGATGGCGAGCGAGGGGTGTGGCGTGCCACATCGTCGTATATGACCTTCTGCCGGCAACCCATCCGGACTGGTTCACGGCAGGTGGCGTACGGCATTTTCGTCGATGGCTGCGTTTCATCGCCGATCATGCGGACGGTGTGCTGTGCATTTCAGATCATGTGGCGGGCGAGTTCCGGCGCTGGATCGGCACGAATTATCCTCGCAAGGTCGAGGGGATCGCAGTGGAGCGGTTGTTGCTGGGCGCTGACTTGCAAACGACTGGTCCAAGCCGGGGTCTGCCTGTCGGCGCCGAGGATTTCCTGTCCGGGATGAGGCATGCGCCCACGATATTGATGGTCGGCACGATCGAACCGCGCAAGGCGTATGAGCTCGCATTAGCGGCAATGGAGCATCTATGGTCGTCTTGCCCGGACCGCGACTGGCGGCTGGTGATTGTGGGCAAGGCGGGCTGGAAGACCGAAGATCTGCAGGTGAGGCTTGCCCGGCATCCGATGGCTGGAACGCAACTTTTCCACCTTTCCGATGCGAGCGACGAATATCTGGCGCGGCTATATGGTGCCTGTCGTTGTGTCCTGATTGCGTCGCGTGACGAAGGCTTTGGTCTTCCCGTGATCGAGGCGCAACGCTTCGGTCGGCGAGTGCTGGCAAGGGATCTGCCGGTTTTCCGGGAGTTGCAGCGTCCCGGCATGCACTATTTCGCAGACGATGCGCCGGGCGCACTGGCCGAAGCGATTGTCCGATGCGTGGACGCCGGAGCGCTTCGCGAGGAGGAGCGGATCGATGCCGCAGAAATCATGGACTGGCAAGTGGCAACAGACCAACTCGTCAGGACTCTTGGGCTGCTCTTGTTGCCCCAGGCGTCGGGGAGAAATATCTCTGCCTGACTACATTGCAGCAATCGTTAGCTATTCGGCATCAGTTTTCTATTGAGATGGTTATTGAGGCTAAGTGCATGGTTGTTGCTACCAATAAATTCTCTGTTTTCTATGGTTTAGAAATGTTTTATGTAGGGAGAGGTATGGGAATTGTATCATCAATGCTCCAGTGTGGCTATGAAATCTACAGTCTTGTTTATCATCACCTTCCAAGGTGATCATAATTTCGCTACGATGAGTATTTTGAGCGGCTTCTGATTATGCGGCTTCCTGCGTTGGACAGGTTGTCGAGGACGACGACGTTGCTGGGTTTGAGTGCGGGAACGAGATACTTGTAGCCCTCCGGTGAAGGCCGCATTGGCGAGGCTCAATCGTTTGAGGTGGTGCCGGAAATTCGGACAGGGTGTTAGGGGCCGGATTCAATGACCGACTTTTCATGATGGCCCGATCATGACACACAGAGGTGGCTAGGTTTGTCTGAACAGGGATCGGCAACGGATAAGTGGATCGTCTGCTGGCTGTTTCCTCGAACTGCCAACATGGGGCGTCATGCAGGAAGCGGTGCGGATTGCACTGACCAGCCGATTGCCGCGTGAGTGGGTTGCTGCTGATTTGGTGCGCGAGAATGAACAGCTTCACCTTGAGAGCCATATGTTCGGGGAGGAGAGGGATGTCCTAAAAGGGCACGCAGTTTTCGCGAGCCAGCAACCGTGAGGTTCGCCTTCGTGGAGAGCTGGCGGGGACTGTCAGGAATTTCGTGTGCGACGAGGCATAGTGGGCAACAAGGAGACCCAGCATGTCACGACGCAAAGAACCTTCGATACCGAACGACATTCTCGACCAGCTGCTGGCTGGCACTGACGCGGCTGCGGCACTCAGCCAGGGCGGCCTGCTCGATGCCCTGAAGAAGGCTTTTGCCGAACGGGCTCTCAACGCGGAGATGGATCACCATCTTGGCCAGGAGGAGCAAGGAAGCAACAGCCGGAACGGCTATGGTCGCAAGACGGTGACAACCGACGGGGGACGGATCGAGATTGAAGTGCCGCGCGATCGGGCGGGCAGTTTTGATCCGCAGCTGATCGCCAAATACCAGCGCCGCTTTCCTGGTTTCGATGACAAGATCATCAGCACCCGCGAGATCACGGGCCATCTGCGCGAACTGTATGGCATCGATGCCTCGCCTGATCTGATCAGCACGATCACAGACGCGGTGCTGGAGGAGGTTGCGGCCTGGCAGCAGCGGCCTCTGGACCCAGCCTATCCGCTGGTTTTCTTCGATGCGATCCGGGTGAAAATCCGCGATGAGGGCATGGTTCGCAACAAGGCGATCCATATTGCCCTGGGCGTCATGGCTGACGGCACCAAGGTGGTCCTTGGGCTATGGCTGGAGCAGAATGAAGGCGCCAAATTCTGGCTGCGCGTCATGAACGAACTGCGCAACCGCGGCGTCGAGGACATCATGCTGGCCGTCGTCGATGGCCTGAAGGGCTTTCCCGACGCCATCACCGCCGTCTTCCCCGAAGCCATGGTTCAAACATGCATCGTTCATCTGCTGCGCAATTCTATGGATTTCGTGGCGTGGAAAGATCGCAAAACGCTCGGAACAGCCCTGAAGGCCATCTATCGTGCCGTCGATGCCGTAGCCGCCGAGGAGGCGCTGACCGCCTTCGAAGCCAGCTTCTGGGGCCAGCGGTACCCGGCTATCGGCCAAAGCTGGCGTCGGGCTTGGACCGAGGTCATCCCATTCTTCGCCTTTCCCGACGAGGTTAGGCGGATCGTCTATACGACCAATTCGATAGAGGCCCTCAATTCCAAGCTGCGCCGCGCTGTCCGTGCCCGGGGGCATTTCCCCAACGATGAGGCTGCCACCAAACTGCTATATCTGATCTTGAACCGATCGGAGAAAGAGTGGAAAATGCCCCCGCGTGAGTGGAACATGGCGAAGGCGCAATTTGCCGTGCTCTTCGGCGAACGTTTCATCAGGGCCATGACGGCCTGATGGTCAACCGCCTCGCCACACACGAAATTCCTGACAGTCCCGCAGGCGGGCGCTGATTATGACGCCCCAGGTCCCGACACGTCGCCGACGACGCGGTAACTGGTATGCAGCCACACACGGGCCTAAAACCACTTTGATCGTGGTCATCGCCCGCGAATTGAATTAACTCTGGACGAGGCTTCCAGCTACTTCATCGACGCCACTGTGGCCTGCTGCCGGTTTGGCGGACACCGAGATAGGCTCAATCAGGCTACACCAGCTTCCCGTTCGAAATCTATGGGGCTGAGATATCCGAGGGTGGAGTGGCGGCGGGTCGGATTATAGAAGCATTCGATATAGTCGAACACGTCCGCCTTAGCCTGCGCTCTCGTTCGGTAAACCTTCTTGCCGATCCGCTCGGTCTTGAGGGATGAGAAGAAGCTTTCCATGGCGGCATTATCCCAACAATTTCCGGACCTGCTCATCGAACAGGTGACGCCATTATCTGCCATGAGCCGCTGGAACTGCTCGCTGGTGTATTGGCTGCCCTGGTCCGAATGATGCAACAGGGCGTCAGGTTTTCCACGCCTCCAGATTGCCATCATCAGGGCATCCGTGACGAGTTGCGCCGTCATGCTGTCGCTCATCGACCAGCCCACCACGCGACGTGAAAACAGGTCGATGACAGCGGCCACGTAGAGCCATCGTTCTGCGGTCCAGATATAGGTGAAGTCCGCCACCCATTTCTGGTTGGGCCTGTCGGCCGTGAACTGGCGATCCAGCACATTGTCGGCAATGACGGATCGCTCGCCCTGATCTTTGGGAAGACCGCGACGACGCGGACGTGCCCTCAGGCCCTGTTCGCGCATCAGCCTCTCGATCTTGTGCAGACCACATTGATAGCCTTCGGCAAGGATGTCGTGCCAGACCCGACGCGCACCATAGGTGCGATAGCTACCGATATGGCTGGCCCTGATCCTGGCGCCGATCTTCTCATCATCCCGCGACCCCTGCGACGAGGCGCGTGTCAGCCAGGCATGAAAGCCACTTCGCGAAACACCGAGCGCCCCGCATATCCATGCCACCGGCCAGATCCCTCGGTGCTTCGCGATAAAGCTGAACTTCATATCGAGTCCCTCGCGAAGTAGGCGGCGGCTTTTTTTAGTATGTCTCTTTCCGCCTTCAGCTTGGCCACTTCGCGGCGCAGCCGCTCTATCTCCAACTGCTCCGGCTTCATCTGGCCATTGCCGGGAAAGGCCTGCACCGGATCGGCGGATAACTCCCGAACCCATTTACGCAGCACATTCTCGTGAACGTCCAGATCACGGGCAGCCTGCGCAACAGCAACACCCCGCTCACGAACCAACCTTACCGCCTCGAGCTTGAACTCGCGGCTGAACTTCCTTCTCTGCATTCCTGCTCTCCGATAGGTGAAAACACCTTATCTCGGTGTCCACCAAACCGGCAGCAGGCCATATCGAGCGCACCGCCCGGCTAGCTTATCTGGCTCCCGACATCATCCGAGTCATCCTTGATGGCCGACAGCCCCGTCAGGTCACCGCGCGCACGCTCTCGCGCCTTGGCGCACTGCCGCTTTGCTGGACCAGGCAGCGCATGATGCTCGGATTCCCGGCTATCTAAGCCCTCACGCACTTTTAGGACGCGAAATTGGCGGCAGAGAAATTGCCGCCAATTCTAGTTCCAAGCCGGTGCCAATGTGTCTCTGAGGCCGACAGACCGGCAACCGCCCTCCGCAAACCTGCGGAAAGAGCGGGGAATTTTGGAGGCGTCAGGCAGAGACCGCTCAAGGGTGGAAGTCTGCGGACTGAGTGGTGAGCCCTGCTGGATTCGAACCAGCGACCTACTGATTAAAAGTCAGTTGCTCTACCGACTGAGCTAAGGGCCCGGCGCGATGCCGTATGCGGCTTCCACTAGGGAAGGACGGGAGTGCGGTCAATCCTTTGTACGGGCCTTTGCTCGGCCTGCATGGGTGCTTTGCGTGCGTGCCTGTGCAGGGCCGCGCCCTGGCTAGCCGCGCATGCAGGTGGCGGACGGAGAGGCCGCCCCACGGGTCGCGCCAGTCGGGGGCGATGGCGGCTAGGGGCGTCAGCACGAAATCGCGTTTCCGCCATGCCGGATGGGGGATGGTGAGCGAGCGGGACCGCCAGCGTCCGCCGCTCCACAGGATGATGTCGAGATCCAGCGTGCGCGCGCCCCAGCGGCGGCCTGCGCTCCGGCCGAAATGGCGTTCAAGCGCCTTCAGGTGACGGAGCAGGGCAGGGGGTGGCAATATCGTTTCCACCACGACGGCGGCATTGGCGAAGATGCGCGCGGAGGGCCCCATTGGCGGGCTGGACATGACCGGGGAGAGGGCGCGCAAGCGCAGCGGCGCTGCGTTCAGCGCCGCCATCGCCCGGCGCACGATGACGGCAGGCGAAAGCCGCGCCGAAAGCGGGCGGTTCGATCCGATGGCGATGGCATAGCTTGCGTAACCCATGCCGCTCGGCCTATCGCGGCGCCATGTCCCTGACCAGCCCCCCGACCCATCCCCTCATCGTCAGCCCCGTGCCCGATAGCGAGCCGCCGCATGATTGCGCCCTCTGCCCGCGCCTGGTCGCCCATCGTGAAACGTGTCGGGCGGCATTCCCCAAATGGTGGAACGCGCCGGTGCCGGCCTTTGGCGATCGCGATGCCCGTATCGCCATCATCGGCCTTGCGCCGGGCATGCAGGGCGCCAACCGCACCGGCCGACCCTTTACCGGCGACCGATCCGGCCCGCTGATGTTCCAGACGCTGCTCAAAAGCGGTCTTGCCGAGGGTGCCTATGAAGGCCGCGTCAATGATGGCCTGACCCTGAAGGACGCGATCATCGTCAATGCCGTCAAATGCCTGCCGCCGGAGAACAAGCCGACGCCGGAAGAGGTGCGCACCTGCCGCGCGTTCCTCACCCGGGCCGTCGATGCGCTGCCCCATGCCCGCATCTTCGTGGCGCTGGGCCAGATCGCCCACCAATCGGCGGTGAAGGTGCTGGGCGGCAAGCTGCCCAAGGCGCGCTTCGCCCATCTGGCCGAACATCGCATGCCCGACGGGCGGGTGCTGATCGACAGCTATCACTGCTCCCGATATAATCAGAATACCGGCCGCCTGACGCCCGAGATGTTCGAGGCGGTGTTCGCGCGGGCGACGGCGCTGCGCGATCAGATGTCCTGAGCGATGCGTCCGTAAAGCTCCGGCCGCCGGTCGCGGAAGAAGCCCATGCCGGCGCGGTGCCTGCGGGCCTGTTCCAGGTCCAGCGTCGCCACCAGCGCGCCGCTTTCCCAATGGCCGACATCGGCGACGAAATCGCCCCATTCGTCGGTGATGAAGCTGTGGCCATAGAATTTCTGGCCCTCTTCCTCACCGATGCGGTTGGCGGCGATCACCGGCATGCAGTTGCTGACGGCGTGGCCCACCATCGCGCGGCGCCACATGCGGCTGGTGTCGAGGTCCGCATCATAGGGTTCCGAGCCGATGGCGGTGGGGAAGAACAGCATTTCCGCGCCCATCAGCGCCATCACGCGGGCGGTTTCGGGATACCATTGGTCCCAGCAGATGCCGATGCCGATGGTGCCATATTTGGTGTCCCACACCTTGAAGCCGCTATTGCCGGGGCGGAAATAATATTTCTCCTCATAACCCGGCCCATCGGGGATGTGGCTCTTGCGATAGACGCCCATGATCTCGCCGCGGTCGTCGATCATCGCGAGCGAATTATAATGATGCTGCCCGTCGCGCTCGAAGAAGCTGGTGGGGATGTAGACCTCCAGTTCCTTCGCCAGCGCCTGCATCGCCAGCACGGCGGGATGCTCGCCCAGCGGCCGGGCGTTGGCGAACAACGCCTCATCCTCATGCCGGCAGAAATAGGGGCCCTCGAACAGTTCGGGCGGCAGGATGATCTTCGCGCCGCGCGCCGCCGCCTTGCGGACATGCGTGGCGACCAGCGCGATATTCTCGCCGATGTCGTCCGAAAAGGCGAGTTGAAGGGCGGCAACGGTCACATGGGTCATTCGCGGGTCTCCACCCTTCTGCCAGCTTTTCTGTGAGCTTCGAAGGGATATCCGAATGGAAACAGGTCAGGCGCTGGGCATCTGCTGGCTGGTGCAGTGGAAGCTGCCGCCGCCGCTCAATATGGCGTCGCTGCGTAGCCCGACAATATCCCGGCCGGGAAAGAAAGGCTTGAGCGCATCGAGCGCCGCCTGATCATTGGGGCGGCCATAGACGGGCACGATCACGGCGGCGTTGCCGATGTAGAAATTCATGTAGCTCGCCGGGATCGCCTTGCCATCCACCAGCACCAGGCCGGGCGAGGGGATGGAGGCGACCTCCACGCCATGCGCCTTCGCCCGCGCGCGCGCATCGGCATAGATGGCGGCATTGGGGTCGTCCGCATCGGTCGCCTCGGGGATCGCCAGCACGCCGGGCGCCACGAAGCGGGCAAGGTTGTCCACATGCCCGTCGGTATGATCGTTCATCAACCCGTCGCCCAGCCACAGCATGTCGGACAGGCCGAGCGCGCCGGCGAGCAGCGTCTCGATCTTGCCGCGATCCAGATCGGCATTGCGATTGGGGTTGAGCAGGCACTGTTCGGTGGTGACGAACAGGCCGGTGCCGTCGGTGTCGACAGCGCCGCCCTCGAAGATCCAGGGTTGGGTGGAGAGCGGCAGACCGGGGGCCTGCGCGGCGAGGCGGGCGCCGATATCCTCATCCCCCTCCATCACATATTTGCCGCCCCAGCCGTTGAAGCCGAAATCGACCAGCGCGCGGGCGTTGCCGTTGCTGACGCAGATCGGCCCGGTGTCGCGCAGCCAGACGTCGCCATGTTTTTCCACCTGCACCACAACGCCGGGGCCGACGAGCGACCGGGCGATGGCGGCATTGGCCTCATCCGCGGCGACCAGCCTTACCGCCTCGCCACGTCCGCCGGCATGAACGGCATCGGCAAAGGCGGCGAGTTGCCGCTGTGCCTCCGGGAAGACATCGGGCCATTCGGCGGCATTGCTGGGAAAGCCGATCCACACCCAGTCGTGCGGCGCCCATTCGGCGGGCATGCGGTATGTCATTTCGGGGCTCCGTAAGCGATGGGAACGGGGTGGCATTGCAGGCGCGGGTGCCATAGCCTCCCTGCGCCGTGAAAGACAGCCCTGGGATGTGAGGGGGGATGGATATGACGATATGGGGATGGATATGGGCTGCGCTGGCCCTGAGTGTTGCGGCGCCTTCTCCTGCCGTGGCGGAAGAAAAGGCCGCCCGGCCCATGCCGGAATGGATGGCCGGTGCCTGGCTGGAGGCGAAGGGCGATCGCTGGACGGAGGAATATTGGACGCCCCCGCGCGGCGGCATCATGATCGGGGCGGGGCGCAGCGGCAAGGGGGAGGTGCTTTCCTCCTGGGAAGCGACGCGCATCCTGAAAGGGAAGGACGGCACAATCGCCTTTCACGCATCGCCGGGCGGTGGCCCTTCGGTGGCCTTCCCGATGGTCACGCAGGGCGCGAGCGACATCACCTTCGCCAATCCCGCGCATGATTATCCGCAGCGCATCCGCTACTGGCGTGAGGGTGGCGCGCTCCATGCGGAAACGGCGCTCATGGATGGCAGCAAGGCCATGCACTGGGTTTACCGGCGGATGGCGGAATAGAAGGCGGCGGCGCAGGAGCGGCCGGCCTATGCCTGGCTCAGCTGCACCTTGTCGGCGTAAAGCAGGCGGCCATTGCCCAACTGCCCGAGCACCGTGGGGACCATATGCTGCGCCAGCGCGAAGCAGCCTTCGCTGCGGCCGAGCTTGCCCCATTGGACGAGGAAATTCTCGCTCACATAATCCGCGCCGTGGATCACGATGGCGCGGGCTTCGGCATTGTTGTTCTGCGGGTCGAGGCCGATCAGGCGCATGGATTGCCCATGCTGCCCTTCATAGACCTCGCTGGTCACATAGGCGCCGTCCGACGTGGCGAAAGAGCCCATGTCGTTGGAAAAGCTGCGCAGCCAGCCCGAATGCTCCGGGTCGGAGCCGCGGCCATGCGCCACCAGATAGGATGTGGCCTTGCCACCCTCCAGATCGACGATGTGGAACCGCAGGTCCTTCGACGCCGCGCTGAAATCCGCCAGCCCCACGCGGTCGCGCAGGGCAATGCGCCCCTGATGACGGTCGAGCGCCGCCCTGGCGCGTTCCAGCAGCGCCTGATAGGGCACCGATCCGGGCAGAGGCGATGTTCCGGGCAGGAGCGATTGGCCGCCCGGCGCCAGCAATGCGGCGCGGCAGAGCGAGGCGGGAAACAGGGCGGCGCCCAGACCCGTCAGGGCGAACCGCGTAAATGCTCTTCTGTCCATCGACCCCAATATAACCCGGTCGCGCCTGGAGCCCAAGCCCTGTTTGGCGGTGCGTTCATGAAACGCGATGGTTGTTGGCGGTCCATTGCTTGTGGGCCTCCCGTCCTTTCCATCAGCCCCGCACATATCGGATTGCCGACTGCAGGCATCAGGAGAGTGTTCGGGCGTTTGCGCAGACCCTTCCCGGCGGAAATCCTGACGTCAGTAGATCTGCCCCAGTTCCTGGCTGTTCCCGCTCGCCGCGTCGCCGCCCTTGCGTTCCACCGGCGCGTCCGGATGCTGGCCGCCGTTCTCGCCATTGGGGAGCCGGGCGGTCATGCCGACGGCGGCGGCGTCGTCCAGCATCTGCTGCTCGTCGGAAATCTCCGGCGGCGGGGCAGGCTTGGCCGCATTCTGCGCATTGTCGGGCTCGGGCGCGGGCATGATATTTTCCGGCGCGATATTTTCTACGACGTTCGCGTCGTTATCGAAGGGCTGCTGCTCGGGCTCCCGGTCGTGGCAGGCGCCAAGGGCCATCGCGGCCAGCAACGGCACCAGGGAGGGCGCCAACATGGTCAGGCGACGAAGGCGGACAGGCATTGCTCAGGGCTCCTTGGAAGCGGCGATGGTCGACTGGGCGCTCTGGCTCGATGCCTCGATCTTCGCGGCGAGCAGCTTGTCCCAGCCATAGGGGTCTTCGCGGAAGTTCATGACGCCATTGCCCCCCGCAAAGGCGGTCCAGTACAACAAATAGACCGCCACTTGCTGCGGCAGCGACACGCGCTGCGTCTTGCCGGCGTCGATCAGCGTCTGCACCTTGCCCGCGAAATCGGGGCTGCCCTGCAGCATCAGTTCGGCGAGCGGCACCGGCTTTTCCAGGCGGATGCAGCCATGGCTGGCCAGCCGGTCATAGCTGGAGAATTTGCCGCGCGCCGGCGTATCGTGGAGATAGACGGCAAAGGGGTTGTCGAAATCGAACTTCAGCCGGCCCAGAGAATTGGCCGGCCCCGACGCCTGTTGCAGCCGTTCGCCGCCATCGGGCGTCTTGATGAACCTGTATCCCTTTTTGATGAGCGTCTGGCGTCCCTGCGGCCAAAGCTCCTTGTTGGCGATGGAGGAGGGCACGTTCCACGGCGGGTTGACGACGACCGAGTGGATGGAACTGGCCAGCATCGGCGTTTCATTGCCGGGCCGGCCGGTCACGGCCTTCATCGAGGTGACGGGCCGATCGCCCTCGAACACCGTCAGCACGGCGGCGGCGATGTTCACCTGCACGCGGTTGACCGGCATGTCGCGGGGCATCCAGCGCCACCGCTCCATATTGGCCATGATCGACGCGATGCGGCTTTCGACCGGCACGTTGAGCGCCGCGAGCGTGGCCGCGTCCAGCAATCCGGTGGGTTTCAGGCCATAGCGGCGCTGCGCCCGCTGCAGGGCCGCGACCAGGCTTTCGCCGGCCCCCCCGGTCTTGTCCTCGATCGCCAGGCGCTGGCGGACGGCACCTTCGGCGGCACCGGTGGAAAGCCTTGCCCAGCCGCCCTCGTCGCGTATGCGCCGATAGGTCTGCAGCCCCTGGCGCAGGCCGTCATAGCCGGCATAGGGCGGGGTCAGGCTCTCCGTCCACTGCTGCAGCCGGTCCTGGGCAACCGCCTGCGCCAGAGCGGGGCGGGCGTCATAGGGGGCTGGCCGCAGTGCCCAGATCGCCAGGAAATCGGCGGTGTCGACCCGGCCGCTGTGCAGCGCATGGGCACGGTCCAGCGCGGCCTGCACCAGCATGTCGCCAGACAGGGCGCGGTCATCGAGCTGCGCCTTGCCAAGCCCCTGCGCGTCGCCACCCTTCACCCAGGCCGCCAGAAAGGCTTTCTGGCTGGACGACAGCGGCGGAATCGGCACCGGCGGGGCGATGACGGGCGGCGGGGCCGGCGGCACCGTCTGGACAACGGCTGGCGGCTGTGCCGGGGGAAGCAGCTGCACGGGCATTTTCTGTGCCGGCGCGGCGCTGGAAAGCAGGGCCGCGAACAGGGGCGCGGCGGTCGACAGGGATGTGAACATGGAAGGCATGGCGGACCGGATAGACCATCCTTGCCCGGCGATCAAAGAGCAGATGGGCATAATCCGGCATATCCTGTCAGGCGTGGAGGACGGGAGCGCGGTTGCCGCGCCGTCAACGCCGCGCCGTGGCTGGCCCGGCCGCCAGCCCTTCCGATCATGTCGGCAGGGCTTGTGATCGTCCCGGCTCTTTCCCGCCGGGAAGCGCGCGCGGTGCAAGAAATATCCCCTGTCAGGCAATTGATGTCACATTATGTCACGTCATGGTCCGTTCCGCCCGTTCCAGCACAACCGGCATGTCCGGCCGATGAACGGGAGCCCGATGAACAGGGCGCGTTATTTCCCCGCCCGGCTCTGGTCCCTGATCGCCCGGAATTCGTCGCCATCCACCCAGTTCGGCCAGGCGGTGCTGTTCCCCAGTTCGCGGCCGATCGTATAATAGAGCCGCAGGTCGGACATCACGCCCGTCCAGTCCCAATGGGGATCATATTCATCCTTGGGGCCGTGATAGCGGTGCTCCTCATACTCCTTCGCCGCCGCTTCCCCGGCCGTGACGCCGCCGTTCACCAGATCGTTGCCGCCCTCGAAATAGAGCATCGGCACGCCCTTTTTCGCCAGGCTGAAATGGTCGGAACGATAGTAAAAGCCTTTTTCCGGGGTCGGCTCGGCCGTCGCCACACGGCCCTCGGCGGCCAGCGCACGGTCCAGATAGGCGTCAAGGTCCGACTTGCCCTTGCCGATGACGATCACGTTGCGCGCCGGACCGGCCATGCTGAGCGCGTCCATATTGACGCCGCCCACCGTCCGGCTGAGCGGCAGCACCGGGTTGTTGCCATAATAGGCCGATCCCAGCAGGCCGGATTCCTCCGCCGTCACGGCCAGGAACAGCTGGCTGCGGTCCGTCGGCCCGGCCTTCGCATTGGCCTCCGCCAGCGCGACGAGGGCGGCGGTGCCGGTGGCGTTGTCGATCGCGCCGTTGCAGATGTCGTCGCCGTCTGGCGCCGCCTCGCAGCGGCCCAGATGATCCCAATGGCCTGAATAGAGCACATATTCATCGGGCCGGGTCTTGCCGGGCAGGATGGCGACGACATTTTTCGACAGATGCTTGCGCACCGTCTGGTCCAGCGAAACGCTGGCCTTCACCTTGCCCAGCGGCACGGCCCTGAACCCCGGCTTCTTCGCGGCGGCGGTGAGGGTGGCGAGGTCGAGCCCGGCGCTGGCCATCAATGCCTCCGCCTTGTCCTTGCGCAGCCAGCTCATGATCGGCAACAGGTCCATATTGCCATTGGCGGCGTCCGCCACCTGCTGCGCGCCCGTCCAGCTCGATTGCACGACATTCCAGCCATAGGCGGCGGGCACCGTGTCATGCACGATGATCGCGGCGGCCGCGCCCTGCCGCGCGGCTTCCTCATATTTATAGGTCCAGCGGCCATAATAGGTCATTGCCCGGCCGTTGAACGGCCCGGTCAGGTCCGCATTCTCATAGTCCGGGTCATTGATGAGGATGACGACCGTCTTCCCCTTCACATCGACCCCGGCATAGTCGTTCCAGCCCTTTTCCGGCGCGTTGATGCCATAGCCCACGAAGACGACCGGGCTGTCCTTCACCGCGCTATGCGGCGTCACGCGGTAGGTGGCGGCCACCATCTCCGGCCCATAGGCGGCGGTGATCGTGCTTTTCCCGCCGGAGAAGCTGAGGGGGCTGACCTTGGTCGCCGTCAGTTCCACCAGCGGCACGTCCTGGAACCAGCTGCCCTTGTTGCCGGGCGTAAGGCCCAGCTTCTGGAATTCGGAGACGAGCAGCGCCAGCGTCTTTTCTTCTCCGATGGTTCCGGGCGCACGCCCCTCAAAGGCGTCCGACGACAGCTCCTGCACCAGCCGCTTCATCGTGTCGGCGGAGGGGGTGGCGGGGGCAGAGGCGGGCGTCGGCGCAACGGTCACGCCTGTGCCTGTCGTCGTCGCGCAGGCGGCAAGCGTGAGAGAGGCTGCAACGGCGATGGCCAGACCGGAAGGGCGATGCATGGGTGTAAGCTCCTGTTATCGACCAGATGCATATCGTGCCGAACGGCAGTGGCAAGCAAAGGATCGCGCCTTTCAACAGACGGGGTCGCCGGTGGAGCCTGAAAAAAGATATGGTTCAGGGACGAAGCCCCATGCCTTCGCCAACAAGGCAACGAAAAAAGGGCGGCGCCTTGCGGTGCCGCCCTTTCTTGTCTGCTCGGAAAACCGATCGATCAGCGCGAATAGAATTCGACAACCAGATTGGGTTCCATCTTCACCGGATAGGGCACTTCGTCCAGCGTGGGGACGCGGGTGTAGGTGATCTTGGCGGCGCCGTCGGGGGCGATATAGTCGGGGATGTCGCGCTCGGCCAGGCCCTGCGCTTCCATGACCAGCGCCATTTCCTGCGCCTTCTTGCCCAGGGTGATCTCGTCGCCCGGCTTCACCAGACGGCTGGCGATGTTGCACTTCACGCCGTTCACATAGATGTGGCCGTGCGAAACCAGCTGGCGCGAGGAGAAGATCGTCGGCGCGAACTTGGCGCGGTAGACGACCGCGTCCAGGCGGCGCTCCAGCAGGCCGATCAGGTTCTGGCCGGTGTCGCCCTTCATGCGCGATGCCTCGAAATAGTTCTTCTTGAACTGCTTCTCGGTCACGTCGCCATAATAACCCTTCAGCTTCTGCTTGGCGCGCAACTGGATGCCGAAGTCCGACATCTTGCCCTTGCGGCGCTGGCCGTGCTGGCCGGGGCCATATTCACGCTTGTTGACCGGGCTCTTCGGGCGACCCCAGATATTCTCGCCCATGCGGCGGTCGAGTTTGTACTTGGCGCTATGGCGCTTCGACATCGTAATTTCCTTCAATTGCCAACAACATCAGCCGCACCGCTGCCGGTACGGCATCAATCCCGGTCTTCGCCCGCGTCCCATATTTCAGGGGGCAGGGCCACCGCTTCACCGGGGTGCGGGGCCAATTGCGAAGGCGCGCCTATGAAGAGGGAAGGCGCGAGAGTCAAGTCTGGATGTCCGGGCGGCACGTGGAGGCGTCGGCCGCGCGGGGGTGATCAGTTGGCCGGGCTGATGTTCCCCAGGCCATGCAGGATCTGTTCCTGCTTGCGCGTGGTGTCGGCATTGAAGGCGCGCCATTCTGCCTTGGTCTTGCAGACCCTTTTGCGCGACATGATCGATCCCAGCACCGGCTCGCTATGGCAGACGACCTTCTGGCTGTCATCGACCGATGGCGCTTCTGTCGATGGCGCCTTGTCCGCGGCAAATACGGGCAGGGCGACGGAAAGCAGGGCGGCC
The DNA here is from genome assembly GCF_037154135.1 of Sphingobium aquiterrae. NCBI lineage: Bacteria > Pseudomonadati > Pseudomonadota > Alphaproteobacteria > Sphingomonadales > Sphingobiaceae > Sphingobium > Sphingobium aquiterrae. The sequence goes on along the minus strand of NZ_JBANFL010000011.1, from coordinate 167,113 downwards.
ATGGCGGTGGCGCGCAGAATCATGGTCATCGGGTAAACTCTTTCGATGGGGAAGGCGCGCCGGGCGCGTCCTCCTTGATTGCGTATGGGGCTATAGAAATGGGCGGCGGTTCTTTCGTCAAGGCCGGAAATGCTGCATCGCGATACAGTGCCGGCGCTTTGGCGACGCGCCCTCTCGACTTCATCCGTGCCCGCGCCTAGGGAGGCTGCATGGCTGAAATCACCAATTCCGATGCCTGTGAAACCATGGCGCAGGTTCGCGCCGGCGTGGATGATGTGGACCGGCGGCTGGTCGCGCTGCTTGCAGAACGCTTTGGCTATATGCGCGCGGCGGCGCGCATCAAGCCGGATCGCGCGCTTGTGCGGGACGAAGCGCGCAAGGCGCAGGTCATCGACAATGCCGTGGCCGAGGCCGGTACGCTGAACCTGCCGGCGGACGTCATCGCGCAGATGTGGGAGCGGCTGGTCGAAGGGTCCATCGCCTATGAGATGGCGACATTCGACCAATTGCGGGGCACGGCGGCGGACTGATCGCCGGTCTGGCCACCGGCCAGCGCCGCGCCATTCTCAACATTCCACGACATTGACGGCGAGGCCGCCAAGGCTGGTTTCCTTGTAGCGGCTCGCCATGTCCTCGCCGGTCTGGCGCATGGTCTCGATCACCGCGTCGAGGCTGACGATATGGCGGCCATCGCCCTGCAGTGCGAGATAGGCGGCGTTGATCGCCTTCACCGCGCCCATGGTGTTGCGCTCGATGCAGGGGATCTGGACGAGGCCGCCGATCGGATCGCAGGTCAGGCCCAGATTATGCTCCATGCCGATCTCCGCGGCATTCTCCACCTGCGCATTGGTGCCGCCCAGCACGGCGGCAAGGCCCGCCGCCGCCATGGAGCAGGCCACGCCCACTTCGCCCTGACACCCCATTTCGGCGGCGGATATCGACGCGCGCTTCTTGTAGAGGAAGCCGATGGCCGCCGCCGTCAGTAGGATGGTGCGCTCGCCTTCGCGGTCGGCGCCGGGCACGAATTTTCGGTAATAGCGCAGCACTGCCGGGATGACGCCCGCCGCGCCGTTGGTGGGCGCGGTGACGACCCGGCCGCCGGCGGCATTTTCCTCGTTCACCGAGAGCGCGAACAGGCTGACCCATTCGAAGACCTCGGCGGGCTGCATATTGTCCTGCCCGGCGCGCAGTCGGGCATGGATGCTCTTCGCGCGTCGCCGCACGCGCAGGCCGCCGGGCAACATGCCCTCCTGCCGCAGGCCCCGGTCGATGGAGGCATGCATGGCATCGGCCACCTGATCCAGGAACAGTTCGGTCTCGGCGCGCGGGCGCCAGGCTTCCTCGTTGCGGAGCACCAGCGTCGCGATGGAGAGGCCGGTTTCCTCGCCTTGTGCCAGCATCTCCGCGCCCGAGGCGAAGGGAAAGGGCTGGACGCGGTTATGGCCGACAAGGCTGCGATCCTCCACCGGCGCGCCGGAGAGGACGGCGCCGCCGCCGATGGAATAATATTCGCGGGCAATCGGCGCGCCGTCCTCGAATTCGGCGGTAAAGCGCATGCCGTTGGAATGGGCTTCCAGAAAGGTGCCCATGTGGAAGACCAGGTCGGCGGCCTCGTCGAAAGGGATGTCCCAATCGCCGAAGCGGATGCGATGATCGCTGCGGATGGCCGCCACCTGATCGGCGATGCTGTCGGGATCGACCGTTTCCGCGCGCGCGCCCGACAGGCCGAGCAGGACGGCACTGTCGGTCGCATGACCTCGCCCCGTCAGCGCCAGCGATCCGTAAAGCTCGCAGCAGACACGGTTGGGCTCGCGCGGCAGGCTTTCCATGAACATCAGCGCGGCGCGCATCGGTCCGACGGTGTGGGAACTGGACGGGCCGACGCCGATGGTGAACAGCTCCGTCACGCTGATGGCAATGGAACTGTCTATGCGCGATTTGGCGCGAACGGTTATATTCTCGGTCATGCGGGACTATCGTGCAACGGCTGGGGGAAGGTCAACCGTAGAACGGGTTATCAATCAATAGCCGCCATGCCCCGCGCCATTATAATGCCGGATAATGCCACCATGTCAGCGCCGGCATTGCATCAGGGGCTGGATGCGGGTGCCGAACGCCTCCACGCCTTCCACGAAATCGTCGAAGGTCAGCAGCACGCCGCCGGTATTGGGCACCGCCGCCATCTCATCCAGCATCCGCGCCACGCTTTCATAGCTGCCGACCAGCGTGCCCATGTTGATGTTGACGGCGCCTTCGGGCGCGGCGAGCTGGCGGACATTGGTATCCTTGTTCACGGTATCCTTCCCGCCCTGATCGGCGAGCCAGGCGATGGCGTCCATGTCCACGCCGTCATTATAGCTTTGCCACTTCGCCTGCGCTTCCGCATCCGTCTCCGCCGCGATGATCATGATGAGGACGAAGACGGACACGGCGCGCCCGGTCCTGGCCGTGGCGGCAGCCAGTCGCTCATTGTTGAAGGCGAAGGCGGTCGGCGTGTTCACGCCCTTGCCCAGGCAAAAGGCATAGTCTGCCCATTTGGCGGAAAAGGCGAGGCCGTCGTCGGACGATCCCGCGCAGATGATCTTCATGTCCGCGCCGGGCTTCGGCCATACGCGGCAATCGTCCATCTGATAATATTGGCCCTTGAAGTCGGACGATCCGGTTTCCCAAAGCTCGCGCAATATCTGCGCATATTCATCGAGCACCTTGTAGCGGCTGCGGAAATGCTCCTCGCCCGGCCACAGGCCCATCTGTGTATATTCGGGCGGCTGCCAGCCGGTGATGAGGTTGAGGCCGAAGCGGCCATGGCTGATCGAATCGATGGTGTTGCACATCCGCGCCGCAAAGGCCGGCGGGATGATGAGCGTGGGGCAGGTGGCGAAGATCTTGATCTTCTCCGTCACCGCTGCGAGGCCAGCCATCAGCGTGAAGCTTTCCAGCCCATATTCCCAGAATTCCGTCTTGCCGCCGAAACCGCGCAGCTTGATCATGGAAAGCAGGAAGTCGAGCCCATGCTTCTCCGCCCGCAGCGCGATCTCCTTGTTCAGGTCGAAGCTGGGTTTATATTGCGGGGCGTTCTCGCTGATCAGCCAGCCATTATTGTTGATGGGTACGAAAACGCCGACTTGCATTGGGTCAACTCCTCAGGAAATCGGAGACGAGGCGCGTGAACGCCTGTGGATCGGTGAGATTGCAGGCATGGCCGCCCCAGTTCATCAGCGCCTGCACGGCGCCGGGCACCTCCTTGACGAAATGCGATGCCGTATAAGGCACCAGCATGTCGTCCTTCGCCGCGAGCGCCAGCAGGGGAACGCCGATGTCGCCCAGCCGATAGCCGATGTCGAAGGCCCGCAGCGCGGCGATGCGCTTTTCCATCGTCGCCGCGCCGGGGAAATGGGCGAGGTGATGGCGGGTTTCTTCCTCCAGCTGCTCATGATGCTGCGAAATCCACGTCGCGGGGAACAGGAAGATCGGCTGGGCCTTGAGATAGGCTTCCGCGCCGGCCCCATGCAGGATGGCGAGTCGCGCGTCGAAGCAGCGGGCGAAATGCGGGTCGGGCCGCGCCCAGCCGTTCACCACCACCAGCCTGTCGATCCGCTCCGGCGCCTTCAACGCCAGCGCAAGCCCCGCAACGCCGCCCGCCGCATGGCCCATGATATGGGCGCTCGGCAGGCCAAGGCCATCCATCAGGGCCAGCATGTCGTCCGCCAGATCGTCGACCGTCACGACATCGGGCAGGGCACGGTCGCTGCGCCCGGTGCCGCGATGGTCGTAGAGGATGACGCGGTATCCCGCCTCCACCAGCGCCGGCACATTGGGCAGCCAGTATCGGCCCGATCCGCCGAGCCCGGCGGACAGGATCAGCGGAACGCCATCCTGCGGCCCATGGCTTTCCCAATGGAGCCCGGCGATCAGCTGGTCGATGGGCGTCTGGCCGCCGGGCGTCGTCATCAGCCGATATGCGCCACGCTGGCGATCTCCACCAGGCAATCGGGCTTCACCAGATCGCATCGGATGCAATAGCGCGCCGGCTTGTCGCCCGGAAAATATTCCGCATAGACCGCGTTGAACGCGGCATAATCGTTCAGTTCTTTCAGGAAGATATGGTTCATGGCGACGTCCGCCATGGTCGCGCCGCCCGCCTCCAGCGTGATCCTGATGACGTCCAGCACATGGCGGGTCTGCGCGGCGGCATCCCCCACATGCAGCACCGCGCCGCCTTCCCCCAACGCCAGCACGCCCGAGACATAGACGGTGTTGCCCGCCCTCGCGCCCGTCGAATAGGGCGCGATGGGTGTTGGGAACTGCGGCGGGTTGATGGGGGTGAAGGGCATGTGAAAGCTCCTGATTTACGATCCCGCGGCTTATTTATTCCTCGACCTGTCCGAAGCTGCCGCAGAAATCGGCGACCGTGGAAACCCAGCCGAAGAATTTCTCGACATTGTAGACGGTCGCCTCCTGCATGGCGGGCGGCCCCAGATGATGGGTCGCATCCTCCAGCATCACGCCGAAATATTCCAGGTGGAAGCCGTCGCGCAGCGTGCTTTCCACACAGACATTGGTCGCGATGCCGACGAAGACGATGGTGCGAATACCCCGCGCGCGCAGCACGCTGTCGAGCTGCGAATTGAAGAAGGCGCTGTAGCGCGTCTTGTGCAGCGAGATGTCGCCGGGCCTGGGCGTCAGCGCATCGACCAGCTGATAGTCCCAGTCGCCGCGCGCGAGCAGCTGTCCGTGCAGTTCCGGGCGCTTGCGCATGGTCTTGAGCGCGTTGGACTTGTGCCAGTTGGGCGATCCCGCTGCGCCCGCCTCCACATAATCGGCATCCCAGCCATTTTGCAGGAAGATCACCTGCACCCCGGCACCGCGGGCGGTATCCAGCACGGTCGCGATCTTGCCGATGGTCCCCGCTGCGCCGGAAATGTCGAAGCCGGCGATGTCCACATAGCCGCCGGGCGAGGCATAGGCGTTCTGCATGTCGATGACGACGACGGCCGTTTCGGCGGGGTTCAGCCTTAGCGCTTCTGGCCGCGCGGGCAGGGTGATGCCGTCCGCCACGGCATTGCCGTCTGCGCTGCCGACGATGATGGTGGGGCTTTCGGTTTCGCTCACTGATCCCTGTCCATGCCGCGATTGCGAACATGAACCATCATTGCGGTGAAGCGCAAGCCCGTGAAAGAAAAGGCCGCCTGTCACGGCGGCCTTTCCCTGCATTCATCTGTCGACGCTCAGCGGACGCGCGGGCCGCCAAAGGGCAGCGGCGGGGGCGGGCGGCGTGTGCCGCGCGGCAGCTGCGCCTGATAGGCACGGCCGCAATGTTCCACGCAATAGGGGAAGCCGGGGTTCACCTGCTGCCCGCAGAAGTGGAAATCCGGCTCGCCCGGATGGCCCATCGGCCATTTGCAGATCTTTTCCGTCAGGTCGAGCAGGCTGGTCTTGCCGGCGATTTCCGGGCTGGGCTTGGCTGGCACGAGTCGGCGCGGCGGCGCGGGCGGAATCGGCGCCTGCTGGTCGCCCGGACCCTGGCGCAGGAAGCCGCCGGGGCCGACCGACACGATGCGGGGCATGGGCGGCGCTTCCGGCGCGGGCTGAGTTGCGGCGGCCGGCTCGCTGGAAGATGCGGCGGGCGCCGAAGATGCCGAAGGCGTTGCGGCGGCGCGCGGGGTTTCCGGCGCGGGCTGCCGGGGTGGCGGCGCGGCGGGGGCAGGGGCCTTTTTCACGGCCGCGGGCGCTGCGGCCTTGCGCGGCGCGGTGGCATCCGTCGACTTTACGGGCGAAGGGCGCGATTGCAGGCCAAGGCGATGCGCCTTGCCGATCACGGCATTGCGGCTGACCCCGCCCAGCTCTTCAGCGATCTGGCTGGCGGTCATGCCCTTTTCCCACATCGTCTTCAGCTGGTCGATGCGTTCGTCAGTCCAGGCCAATGGGCAGCTCCCGAAACAGAAAATCATGGCAAGCTCGAACGAACGAGCAGCGAGGCTTCGCATATGGGTATGCGATGGCCCTGCTTCAATTCGTCAAATCACTTGCAGCGACAAGCGGCACCCGATAGGCGATCCTGCGATGAACGGCCAGCCCCAAAATGACGCCGGGCACATGCCTGCGCGCAACTCACGCATCCGCGCCGAACCCGGCATCCCTCTCATCCGCTCGGTGAACTGGGCCGGCATGCGCGCGCTGTACCTGAAAGAGGTGCGGCGCTTCATGAAGGTGCAGCTGCAAACGGTGTGGGCGCCGGCCGTTACCACCTTGCTTTATCTGGTGATCTTCACCGTCGCGCTGGGCGGCGGCAACCGCATGGTGATGGGCATCCACTTCGCCGATTTCGTGGCGCCGGGCCTGATCGTCATGGGCATGCTGAACAATGCCTTCGCCAATTCCAGCTTCTCGCTGCTCGCCGGCAAGATGCAGGGCACGCTGGTCGATTATCTGATGCCGCCCATTTCCACGGCGGAAATGATGGGGGCGATCATCGGGGCCGCCGTGACTCGCGCCTGGCTGGTCGGCCTGGCGGTGTGGCTGGCGATGGCGATCTGGCCCGGCGTGCATGTGACGCCGATCCATCTCTGGGCGATCCTGTGGTTCGGCACGATGGGGGCGACGATGCTGGCACTGCTGGGCCTGCTGACCTCGATCTGGGCGGACAAGTTCGATCATGCGGCGGCCGTCACCAATTTCGTGGTGGCGCCGCTGACGCTGCTGTCGGGCACCTTCTACGCGATCGACCGGCTGGCGCCGACCTTCCGCACGATCAGCCATGCCAACCCGTTCTTCTATGTGATTTCGGGCTTCCGCTATGGCTTCGTCTCGGCGGCGGACGGCAATATCGTGGTGGGTAGCGGCGTGCTGCTGGCGATCGTCGTCGGGTTGGCGCTGCTGTGCTACACGGCCCTGAGCCGGGGATGGAAGCTCAAGCCCTGATGCGCCGGGGCGCGCGTGCGGCCCAAGGGTTCAGCAATGTAGGGCGTGATTTTCGGCGCACCGGCGCGCGGGAAATCACTGCCTTCGTCGCTTAGTGGCCGTGGGCCTTAATGGCGATGCACCGGCCGAAGCCTGTATTTGCCGTCCGCAAAGCTGCCGAAGAGCCCCGAAATGGCGGGATGCTCGACGGGTTCGTCGCTGTCGTCCGCCATCAGATTCTGCTGGCTGACATAGGCGATATAGCTCGCCTCGCCATTTTCGGCGAGCAGATGGTAGAAGGGCTGGGCGCGATCGGGCCGCATGTCTTCGGGAATCGCCTCATACCATTCCTCGCTGTTGGCGAAGATGGGATCGATATCGAACACCACGCCGCGAAAGCCGAACATGCGGTGTTTCACCACGTCGCCGATACTGAAGCGGGCATGGGCGATGAAAGGGGCATCAAGAGCAAGATTCGCGCCGATGGCCGGCAGAGTCCGTGTCGTCATGCACCCTATGTAGGCGCGCCGCGCGCCAGCACAAGAAAAATGGCATAAAGCCCGCTTGGCAAAGCCCATTGCTTTCGCTAATGCCCGCCCCTCGACCGGGACAGGCGCTGCCAGTCCTTCTGCGGAGAGGTGGCAGAGTGGTCGAATGCACCGCACTCGAAATGCGGCGTGGGTGCAAGCTCACCGAGGGTTCGAATCCCTCCCTCTCCGCCATTTACGCCCTTGGTTTAGCCTGCACATGGTCGCCGATCTCTCGCCCTGGGCAGCAAAAAAGCATGTCGGGCAGGCCGGTTCTCGATCCCATGTATGGATTTCGTCACCGGCGGCTTCGTTGTGCCGCCGCGCGATCATCGGGGGTGCGTCGACAGGTGCCGGCGCACGCCCGCGCTTGTGCTGTCGGCTATTTTCCGCCCGCTTCCGTCCAAAGCCCGTCGCGCCGTGCCGGTGGCCAGGCATTCGCATTCCATGTCCAGCCCAGGTCATCGACCGGGATCGCCGCGACGAGGCCGTTCCTGGGCACGCCCTTGCGCACCGCGGCGCGGGCGCGATCCAGGAAGGTCGCCATCTTCCCGCGGAAGGCCTGCACCTGCGCCCGTGTCATCGGCGCGTCGCCATGGCCCGGCACTGCGAGCGTGAAGTCGAGCGCCAGGATCGCGTCGAGCGCATGCAGCCAGCCGGTTATGCTGGCGCCGCCGGCATAGTCGATCGTCGGTGTCGTGGCATTGAGCAGGTCGCCGGCCGCGACGATCCGGCCGGTGGGGAAATAGACCACCGTGTCGCCGCCGGTATGGCCTGGGCCATAATGATGCGCGTCGACCCGCCCGGTCATCATCAGCAGCGAGAAATCCTTGCTGTAGAGGATGTTGGGCGAGGCGCCATGGGCAAGCTGCTTCGCGAGCTGGTCGGCAAGGCCGTCATTGGCGATCACCATCACATTGGCGTCGAGGAAACGATCGTCATTGCCGATATGGTCGGCGTGATGATGCGTGTTGAACACGGCCAGCACCTGCTTGTCGCTGACCGTGCGGATGGCGCCGACGAGATTGTCGAAATTGGCCTGCCCGGCGAGCTTGTCGTCGACCAGGATCAATCCGTGATCGGCGACCCACAGCGTCACATTGCCGCCAGCGCCCGTGACCATATAATAATCCGGCGCGATCCGCTTGATCGCCTGTGGCTGGATCGCTGGTGCTGGCGCGGGCGCCGATTGCGCGAAAGCGGGCGTCGCCGAGGCGAACGCCAGCGCGAGCGCCCGGCCGGAGAAGAGCCCCCTCCGCATCCATCCGGCCCGCGTCCATCCGGTCCGTGGCGCCGTCATCGCTGCACCATGGCATCGGGCAGGGTGAAGGCATAGAGCGTGTCGCCCGCGGCGAGCACGACATATTGCTTGTCGTCCATCATATAGGAGATCGGCCCGTTGGACTGGTTCGCGTTCGCGCGCAGATGCCATAATATCCTGCCGTCCGCCGCGCGATAGACGATGATGTTGTTCTGGTCGTCGCCGGTGAAGATCAGCCCGCTCGCCGTCGTCATCAGGCCGGGGCCGACCGTGGAGCCGGGGCTCGCCAGATTGGGATAGGCATGTTCCCAGGCATGCTTGCCGGTCAGCGGGTCGATCGCCATCAGCACGCGCGTGCCCTCGCCGATTGCGCCGCCACCGCCGCCGGCATAGCCCGCCGGCTTGGGGCTGGTGTCATAGAGATAATAAAGGCCCATGCCGCGAACCGTGTTGAGGTAGAACAGCCCGTTCGTGTCGCTATAGGAGGGGTTGTACCAGTTGGTCGGGTTCGCATTGCCGATCGATCCGGTGGTCTTGGGATCATTGTCGCGATCGGAGATCGGCTCCAGCGTCCTGGGGTTGCGGCCCTTCACCCATTTGAGCGGCTCCATATAGGGCATGGACACGATCGGCTTGCCGGTCACGCGATCGGCGGTGACGAACCAGCCGCTGCGCGCGGCATAGGACACCAGCTTCATCGTCCGGCCGTTGACCACGCGATCGTAGAGGATCGGCGTGTTGGTTCCGTCATAATCATGGGTGTCGTGCGGCATCGCCTGGAAATGCCATTTGAGCTTGCCGGTATCGACATCCAGCGCGATGAGCGAGGCGGTGTAGAGATTGTCGCCCATCCGGCCCTGCCCGGCATAGACCGGGTTGGCGTTGCCCGTGCCCCAGTAGAGCGTCTTGAGCTCTGGATCGTAGCTGCCGGGCAGCCAGGTGCCACCGCCGCCATGGGAGGCGGATTCCGCATCCGGCCAGGTCTCGATCCCCGGTTCGCCGGGGCCGGGCGTGACATGGAATTTCCATTGCTCCTCGCCGGTCTGCGGATCGAGCGAGAGGAGGAAGCCGCGAATGTCCATCGCATCGCCGCCGACGCCGACGATCAGATGGTCGCCCGCGACGATCGGCGCGGACGTGCTGAAATATTGCTTGCGCGCGTCGGCGATCTCCTTGCGCCACAACTCCTTCCCGTCTCTGGAATCGAGGCAGATCACCCAATTGTCGGGGCCCATGAAATAGAGCCGGTCCTTCCACATGCCGACGCCGCGATTGCCGACGAGATGGCCGCCCTTGTCGACCCATTTATAGGTCCACAGCCGCTCGCCGGTGCGCGCGTCGAGCGCGAAGACGAGGTCGGGCAGGGTCATGTACATCACGCCGTTGACCATCAGCGGCGTGCCCTTGATCACCGGCTGCGGCGCGCCGCGCATCGCGCCGACATCGTTGAAGCGCGAGGTCCATGCGATCTGCAGCGATGGCACGTTCCGCTCGTCGATCTGCTTCAGCGGCGAGAAGCGCCGTCCCGAATAATCGCCGTGGAAGGTGGGCCACATATCCGTGGGCGGCGCGCCGAGCCGGGCCGGATCAAGCTCGTTCGCCGCCGCGCCGGACGCGAAGAGCAGGGCGAGCAGCGCTGCGCGCGCGGGCAGGCGGGCGCGGCTCATTTCAGGGTCGCCAGATAGGTGACGAGGTTGGTCATCTCATTGTCCTTAAGGCGGTAGGAAAAGTCCTTGTGCCATTGCAGCGGGTCTTTCAGCGCGACCTTGACGTCGGGATCGCGGCGGAAGGCATAGGAGAGGCCGGCGGCATCGACGAGCGCGATGGTGAAATCGTCGATCCTGGTGACGCGCCCCTCGACGCTGCCCTGCGGCGTGGTGACGGTCGCCCGGACCATGCGCGCGGGATGGTCCTCACGCGACGGGAAAATCATGCTGCGCTGGAGGTCGAGCGGGCGGAACTTCGCGCCGACGCCCTTCAGGTCGCCGGTCGCCGAATGGCAGCTGGTGCATGTGGCCTTGAAATAGGCCGCGCCCTTCTTCGCGTCCCCGACCAGCAGGTTGTTGGTGTTCTGATAGGTGCCGCGATTGGCGTAATTCTCGACCTGCTGATGGAGAAATTCGGTGATGTCGGCCAGGCCCTTGTCGCCCAGCTGGGCAAAGGGCGGCATCCCCTTTTCCGGCCGGCCGGCGGTGAGGAACGGCACCAGCTTCTCGCCATGGTCGTCATCCAGCACCTGGCCCGAATAGAGCAGGTTCGGGCCGATCCCGCCACGGGCATCGGGGCCGTGGCAGGCGGCACAGTTCTCCGCGAAAATGGGCGCACCCCGCTTCGCCGCCTCGGGATCGGGCGCCGCGCCGAGGCCGAGAAAGGTCCGGGTCGCGTCGGCGCGGTTGCCGCCGCCGCGTCGCCCGCCGCCGCTCGCGTTGAGCGCGGCCGCGGCGTCGTCCTGCGATGCCGCGCCGGCGCCTTGCGGCGCGGGCGGTGCGGCCTGCGGCGCTGCATCCCGCATCTGGCCGAACGCGACGCCGCTGGCCAGCGTGACGAGGCTGAGGCCCAGGATCAGGTGGCGCATTGGCTCATTTCCTTCGCATATCCATTCATTTCACATCCGCCTGTCTTGCTTCCGCCATGGTCTTCATCACCCCGAGCAGGTCAGCGAAGCGCTTGTCGATGCGGGCATGTTCGGAAGCGCGCACCGCATCCGACGGCATCGCCGCCTGATCGTAGAACAGGGTGTAGGAGAGGCGCGCACGGTTCGGCCCGTCCGGCTCCACCGCCAGCGTGCCATGATAGTCATATGGCGCCATGTTCCCGACCGTCTGCCAATAGGTGTAGGAATGCGCCGTGCTGGCGACCATCACCTCGGACGTGCTGTGATTGCGAATCCGCCGGATGGTGCCGACCTCGCCATGGCCCCGGGCATAGTCGCAATCGGTCTGCATCCAGTCCCTGATCGCGCAATAATCGCCGATCGCCTTCCACACCGCATCGGCGGGGCGGGCCACCGCCACCTCATGGCGGATGACGACATGGTCCTGCGCCGCGGCGGGCGCGATGGCCGCCACGGCTGGGATGAGCAGCAGGGCGCCGAGCCACTGTCGCATCGGTCAGCGCCCCGCGCTGCCGCCATTGGCGGGCAGGTAGGATTCGGCCGGCTCGTGCGCGCCCGGCCCCAGATCCTCGCTCTGGAAGCTGACCAGTTCGTCCACCGGATGACGGCCGGCCCAGGCGATGCCGCGCAGCAGCATGTTCTCGATCTGGTAATTCTGCAGATTGGCATAGGTGTGCCCCTGCATCCACACGAAGGCGCGGGCCGGCTTGCCGCCGGACGGGGTGTGCTCATAGGTCCAGATCTGCGGCACGGTCTGGCCGACGCCGCCGCCCCTGCGCGAACTTGGCGTGTCCGTGATCGTCGCCGTCGCCAGCACATGGATCTTCGCATCGTCCGCCCATGTCATGCGATAGAAGGATTCGTCGAACAGGGTCATGTCCGACATGCCCTTCATGATCGGATGCTGCGGATCGACGATCTTGTAGGGAACGCTGGTGCCCAGGGTGAAGTTCACCTCGCCATGTTTCTTGGCGCCGCCGACATAATCGGCGAACTGTGCCGGGTCCGGCCCGCACAGCGCATCGTGGATGATGACGATGCCGCCGCCGCGCTTCACGAAGGCGTCGAGCGCGGCCTTTTCCGTCGACGTCATGAAGCCGGCATCGCCCTTGTACATGACGATGACGTCGACATCCTTCAGCTCTTCGGCGGTCGGCGAATGGAGCGAGCCATCGACCACCGCGCCATGCTCGGTCAGGATCTTCGACCAGTCGGCGACGAATTGCGGATAGTCATGCTGGCCCTGGCGATGGGTCTTCAGCCCGCCGCGCAGATAGACATGCAGGCCGTTCACATTCTGGCCCGGGATGTGCGGCTTCTGCAGCAATGCCTGGGTCTGGTCCTGGGCGGGTTGTTGCTGCGCGAACGACGTGGCCGGGGCGAAAAGCAGGCACGCGGCAAGGGGCAGCCAATGAAATGCGGTTTTTGTCATGGCATCTTCTCCAAAAGCTCTGAACAGGGGAGGGGGAGCCGCCGCCTCTGCCGGGCGGCTGGCGCTAAAAAATGTCGATCAGCGCGCGGTCCAGCCGCCGTCGATGACGATGTCCGTGCCGGTGGCGAAGCCGGAAAGCGTCGAGCACAGATAGACGGTCAGGGCGCCGATTTCCTCCGGATTGCCCCAGCGGCCCACCGGTAGGTTGGCGAGAAACGCGGCGTTGGCCTCCGGATCGTTCATCACCGGCGCGTTGAGCGGGGTGCCGAACGGGCCGGGGCTGATGCCGTTCACCGTGATCCCCTCGCCGGCGAGTTCCAGCGCGAGCGCGCGGGTGAAACCGAGCAGCGCCGATTTCGCCGAGGAATAGGCGGTGCGTTGCGGCAGCGAGACATGCGCGAGCATCGAGGTCATGTTGATGATGCGGCCATAGCCCGTTCCCATCATGCCGGGCACGAAGGCGCGGCAGGCGAGGAAGGTGGTGATCAGGCTGGAATCGACCACGCTGCGGAATTCCTCCAGCGTGAAGTCGACCATATTCTTGCGGATGTTGGTGCCGGCGGAATTGATGAGGATCTGCGGGCGGGGAAAGCGCGCATTCACGGCCTCCGCCAGCGCGGCGACGCTGGCTTCGTCGGTCAGGTCGGCGGTGAAGCTGGCGGCGGTGCCACCCCTGGCCACCACCGCCTGGGCAAGCGCATCCAGCTTCGCCTGGTTGCGCCCGACCAGCGCGATCGCCGCGCCCGCGCCGGCAAGGGCATGCGCCATCGCCTCGCCAAGCCCGCCGGTCGCCCCGATCAGCACTGCCGTCTTCCCGGAAAGATCAATGTTCACAAGGTTACTCCTGATGGTTTGAAGGGTTGCAGCGCCTCGCTGGCGGGCGTCGCTTCGGTGTCTGTTTCCGTTTGGGTTTCGTCCGTTGCACGCTGGCCGGTCGGATTGATGAAGAGCCAGAGCACCGCGCCCAGCGCGGCGACCCCGGTCATCACATGCAGCACCTGGTTCCAGTCGTCGCCCGATTTCTGCAGGATGATCCCCGCGATCCACGGCGCGACGAAGCCCGAGAAATTGGCGAACATGTTCATCGCCGCCGCCACCGTCGCGGTATAGCGCCGCCCGATCTCGACACAGGCGTTCCACGAGATCGGCACGGTCAGGTCGCCGCAGAAGCTGATCGCGGCCATCAGTGCGATCGCGATCCCGGCGCTCGGCGCATGCGTCAGCGCGACCAGCAGCAGGGCGACCGTGGCAAAGGCGCCGATCGCGATCAGCCGGCGCGGGATGCGCAGCGGCAGCAGGCCGCTGATCAGCGAGCCGAAACCGCCCAGCAGCAGCGGCAACACGGACAATCCCGCGGTGGCCGCGGCCGATTGGCCATGTGCCTCATGCAGATAGGTCGGCATCCAGGTGACGAAGAAATACCAGACATAGGACCAGCAGAAATATTGCAGCATCAGCAGCAATGTCTGCGGGCGGCGCAGGATGTGCGTCCAGCCTTCCTCATGATGGCTGGTCAGCCGGGTCGCTTCGCTGAGCAATGCGCGCTCCGCGGCGTTGACCTTGGGATGGTCGGCCGGGTTCTCGTGGAACCAGAGCATGAAGGCTATCGCCCATAGCACGCCCAGCAGCGCGAAGGCGACGAAGCTCCAGCGCCAGCCGAACAGGGTGATGCCCGCCAGCGCCAGCGGGGGCGCCGCCGCGCCGCCCCAGCGGGTGGAGGCCCACATCAGCGCCTGCGCCCGCACGCGCTCGCCGCTCGGCAGCCACTGGCTGAGCATGCGGGTGAGGTTGGGAAAGCAGCCGGCCTCCCCGGCGCCGAACAGGAAGCGTAGCGTCCAGAGGGAGGCCAGGTTCCAGGCGGCGCCGGTGAGCGCGGTGAAGATCGACCAGATGATCACGATCTGGGTGAGGACGCGGCGCACGCCAAGCTTGTCGCCCAGCAGGCCCATCGGGATTTCGAACAGCGCGTAGGAAAGGCCGAAGGCGCCGAGCACCGCGCCCAGCTGCACCTTGTTGAGCCCCAGGTCGGCGGCGATCGGCCCTGCCGCCTGCGAGATCGCGACGCGCTGGACATAGGACAGCACCGCAAGCGACAGCGCGAAGCCGACGACGCCATAGCGAACCCGACTCGGCGTCATGCTCTTCCTGCGCGCATCGGCCGCACCACCATCATGCTCTCCCCCGACCGAATTCCGCCGGCCGGGCCGGTGGCTCCTGTTTGATAGGCCATATCGCATGGCATGGCCTGTATACTAAATGCAGATTTGGGCTTGTCAAGACGCCGGGTGCGCGTCATGGATAGATACGGATCAACCGCATCTGCAAGCGATTTCGATGCACATGCTGGCAGTAAATACTGTATTCAATTGGGGTGGAGACATGATCGGCAAGGAGCAAGAAATGGGATCGCGCACTGTTCACCCGGCGCCGTTGGACGGCGCGGTCGCGCTCGTTACCGGATCGGGCCGGGGGTTGGGGCACATGATCGCCGAAAAGCTCGTCGGCCTCGGGGCCTCTGTCGCTGTTCACGACATCAGCGAGGAGGCGCCGGCGCAATATGGCGAATCGGCCAGCCTGTCCGAAGTGGCCGAACGCCTTGCCCGTGACAGGGCAAGGGCGATGGGCGTGACCGGCGACATCACCGACGAGGCCGCCGTTTCCCGCATGGTCGGGCAGGTGGAGGCCGGGCTCGGCCCGATTTCGATCCTCGTCAATTGCGCCGGCGGCGATATCGGCGCGGCGGGGACCAAGCCGGAGCCCAATGGCGCGCTGGACATCAGCCTGGCCGACGCGATGGCCGTGCTCCAGCGCAATTTTATCGGCACGATGCTGATGTGCCGTGCGGTCGCGCCGGGCATGGCCGCGCGCAATCGCGGTGCGATCATCAATTTCGGCTCGTTGAACGGGCATCAGGGCGTCTCGCCCGAAGTCGTCTATGGCTGCGCCAAGGCGGCGATCATCCACTATACCCGCTGCCTGGCGTTGGAGATGCGGCCATCGGGCGTCCGCGTCAATGCCGTCAGCCCCGGCCCGGCCAAGACCGCGCGCTTCCTTGCGACCCGTGATGCCGATCCCCGGATGATGCAGGAGGGGCCGTCGCTCGATCGCTATGCCACGCCCGCCGAGATCGCCGATGTGGTCGTCTTCCTCGCGTCCGAGGAAAGCCGGTTCATGTCCGGCCAGATCCTGCGGATCGATGGCGGCACCACGCTTTTCCCCGGTTGACGAAGAAGAGGATGACATGAGCGAAAGACTGGCTGGCAAGACCTGCCTGATCACCGGCGCGGCGCAGGGCATAGGCTTCGCCGTGGTCGAAGCGTTCCTGCGCGAGGGCGCCACGGTGATCGCGACCGATCTCAACGAGGTGCGCCTGAACGAGGCATTCGCCGACCGCGAGGTCAGGACCGCGAAGCTGGATGTGACGGACGGCGCAGCGGCCGAGGCGCTGGCTGCGGCCTTTCCCCAGGTCGATGTGCTGGTCAATTGCGCGGGCTGGGTGGTGGGCGGGAGCATCCTCGCATGCGATCCGGCCGATCTAGAGCGCAGCCTCAGCATCAATGTCATGTCGATGATGGGGATGATCCGCGCCTTCCTGCCGGCCATGCGCGCGCGCCGCGATGGCGCGATCGTCAATATCGCGTCGGTCGTCTCGTCGGTGATGGCCGCGCCGGATCGCTTCGCCTATGGCACCAGCAAGGCCGCCGTCGTGGGCCTCACCATGTCGGTGGCGCGCGATTATATCGGCGAGGGCATCCGCTGCAACGCGATCAGCCCCGGCACAGTCGACAGCCCCTCGCTCGGCGAGCGCCTGCGCGCGACCGGCGACGAACAGGCCGCGCGCGCGGCCTTCGTCGCGCGGCAGCCGATGGGGCGCATCGGCCAGCCTGAAGAGATTGCCGAGGTGGCGGTCATGCTGGCCTCC
This sequence comes from Sphingobium aquiterrae, assembly GCF_037154135.1. NCBI lineage: Bacteria > Pseudomonadati > Pseudomonadota > Alphaproteobacteria > Sphingomonadales > Sphingobiaceae > Sphingobium > Sphingobium aquiterrae. Next base: position 150,457 of record NZ_JBANFL010000011.1, on the reverse strand, counting down.
GACGAGGTCAGGTTCATGACCGGCGCCAATCTGATCGTGGACGGCGGGATGAGTCTGTAGCGGGATTCGAAATCACCTGACGGCCCGAAAATATGACATATCAAAAGCCTGGAGCGGTTGATCCGGTGCCATCGGATGGCAAGCCGCTCCAGGCCGATCTCCAGGCTGTCGCTGGCCAGGGAATCGTGGGCAATCAGCGGCGCGTGGGGCGGACGTTCGTCGCCCGCCGGCCCAAGGCGCTGCGGCTTCATGGAAGGTGGAAGGCCGGGCTCAGCCCCGATGCGCGTCCGTCAGGGCCAGGCTCGAGAAGCGCTCCGGCTCCGAATAGGCCATGCGCAGGTGCGTGAGCAGGGCGAATTGCGGATCGTCGTCATTGCCGCCGGAAACCAGATCGAGCAGCGCGCGATGATGGTTGAGGCGCCAGCGCCGGATTTCCTGGCTGACATGCTCCAGCGCCTTGTGCGCGAACAGCGATGTCGTCAGCGAATTGAGGGTGCGTTCGAGATAGGGATTGCCCGCCGCGTGCCAGATCACCGCATGGAATTTGCGGTCCAGTGCGGCCGCGTCGATCAGCGGTCCGTCCCATGCCTCCATCTGTTCGACCAGTTCGGTGAGTTCGGCCAGGATTTCGGGCGTCATCCGCGCGCGGGCCAGGCGCATCGCCTCGGCCTCCAGCACTAGCCGCAGGCTATTGATCTGCTGCACCTCGTCGGATGAAAGCTGGATGACGAACATGCCGCGGCGTTCGTGGTTCATCACCAGCCCCTGTTCTTGAAGCTGCGAAAGGGCTTCGCGCACCGGGATGCGGCTGATGTTGAATTCCCGCGCGATCTGGCTCTCGTTCAGCCGGTCCCCTGGCTTGTACCGGCCGCTCAGGATCTGCGAGCGCAGCGTCTTGACCAGGTGCGTGCGCAACGTCGAGGGCATGTGGTCGGATATTGACGTGTCGTCCGCTTCGATATTCTGGGTCTGCATGCTCGGGCGAATTCTCCATGGCTCGGGCGGTTGTTCATTCATGTGGCCGTTCCAGCTGGCCGGTAAACGGGATCAGGTTGGGCTGGCACAAGCCTTTCGCGGCGCATTGCCAGCACTGTCCGCGCTGCGATACCCGCATTTCAAGGAAGCCAACATAGGCCGCTCCGTCCTGCCGATCCAGTGCGTCGCGCGAATCGGCCGCGCGGGCCAGATCGGTTCCTGCTACTGGGATAGCTGTATACCAAAGGGTGCATCCTTGCGTCAAATGCAGTCACACATTGCCGGTATCGCGTTGTTTTCAGCAGGAAAATTCAGGAAATCGGCAGGTTTTAGATAGGGTTGAATGAATATAATATACGGAAGGCCATGCTGATTTCCCGCTTCGGGGCAGGGCCCCGCGAGCGCTCGCCGAACCGGTCGCGCCGAACAGCCCCTCGGGGCGGCGGGGCCGGCCGCTCATGCGCGGGCCGCCTCCGCTGCCATCGCCGCTGCCGATCGTGATCCCCGGCCGCAGCCCGATTGTCCGCGCGGCGTCGACGGGGCGGTCAGGGGCGAATGCCGTCGTCCCATGCGCGCGCCTTGCTGGTCTGTCCGATGCCGGGGTTGAGCTGGTTGCGCGGGTCGATCGACCGGTAGAAATCGGCCAGCGCCTGCTTGGCCTTGTAGAGATGGCCGACATTGTGCTCGGCTGGATATTCGGCGCCGCGCGCGTCCAGCAGATCCCACATCGCATGTTCGATGGCGAGCGGATCATGCCCCTTCGCCACGACATAGTCCTGGTGGAAGACATGGCAGAAGAAGTGCCCATAATAGAGCTTGTGGATGATCCTGGCATCCAGATCGGCGGGCAGCGTCTCGAACCAGTCGCGCTCGTTGCGGGGCAGGGCGATGTCGAGCGCGACGATATCCTCCACCGTGTCGGCATGCACCGCGCGATAGCGCACCGCCGCGCCCGCCGCCGCGAAACGGTGCAGAAAGGCCTTGGTCGCCTCGTCCGGCGTGCATTCGAAGACATCGCCCTGGGCCGAAGGGAACAGGCCGTTGAGCAGCGCGCGCGCCTCGGCGATCCCGTCGCCCGCCATTTTCAGCATCAGATGGTGCTCATAGCGGTCGCGCCACTGGCGCATGCGGGCGGGCAGATGCGTGGGGAACAGCCGGCTGAGAAATTGCAGCAGATGATCGCCGGGCGCCTTGCCGAACAGCCTGAACCGGCCGGCGATCGCATCGACCCGCGCCTTCATCGCGAAAAGCGCCGGCAGGCGGTCGGTGCCCAGAAGCTGGATCGCCAGGAAGCTGTCCTTGCCATAGCGTTCGGCGATGTCGAACGCGGTGCGGTGCATATATTCGCCCGCGATCGGCAATGTGCCGAACCCGCCCAATATGGCGCGGCGCAGGGCGGTAAGCTCCGCGATATCGTTCGTGCCGATGTAGAAGGTGGCGGTCGCCTCGTCTTTCGCGAAGCTGTCCAGCCGGGCTGCGAACAGCACCAGCTTGCCGGCGCTGCCCGATGCCTCGAACAGGCAGCGCGGATCGGCGTTGAACCGCGCCGGCGTTTCGGCGTCGATCGCGCGGACATGGTCGGCATAGCCATGGTCCGATGCCCACCGGCCCGGATCGTCGCTGATGTGCTCCGCCGTGAAATCGCCCGCTTCGAGCCGGCGCAGGATCTCTTCGGGATCATCGCCCAGCTGGATGCCCAGATGGTTGACAAGCTCCAGGCGGCCGTCCGCGTCTATGCGGGCGTACAGCGCGAGCTGGGTGAAGGCGGGCCCGCGCTGGACAAGCGCCCCGCCCGAATTGTTGCAGACGCCGCCCAGCACCGAAGCGCCGATGCAGGAAGAGCCGATCACCGAATGGGGCTCGCGGCCGAGGGGCTTGAGCGCGCGTTCCAGCTGATAGAGGGTGGTGCCGGGCAGCGCCACGACCTGCCGGCCGCCGTCGATCACATGCAGCCCGGAGATGCGTGTCGTGCTGATAATCACGACGCCGCCCGGATAGCTGTTTCCATCGGGCGTGGAGCCGCCGGTGAGCCCGGTGTTCGATGCCTGCAGGATGATCGACACATCCGCCGCGACGCAGGCCTGGACGACGCGCCACTGCTCGATCAGCGACCCCGGCCGCACGACCGCGACCGCCGCCCCTTCGCCACAGCGATAGCCGCGGCGGTAGCGCAGCGTCGCGCGGGGATCGGTGAGGATGTACCGGCCGCCGAGGATCGCGCGCAATCGGGCGATCAGCGCGGCATGGTCCGCAGGCCCGTTCATCCGGCCAACGCGATGCCCCACGGCCCGACCCCGGCCTTTTCGCGCGCGCGGACCTTGCCGGTGTCGCGGTCGATCAGGCTGATGTCGCCCGAAGGGCCGTTGGCGGTGATCAGCGTCTTGCCGTCCGCGCTCAGCGCGATGCCCCATGGCCGCGCGCCGACATCGGCGATGGTGCGCCGGATCGCGCCCCTGGCCGGATCGACCTCCAGCACCGTGCCGGCGCGGCCGGTTGATACGAACACCGTCCTGCCGCCGGGCGCCTCGACAAGGCCCATCGGCCGCACCCTGGCGTCGCCTCCGGCCAGGTCGATCTGCCGCGTCAGCGCCATCGCCGCGGCGTCGATCACGGCGAGCTTGCCGCCGGTCTCGACCGCGACATAGATCGCCTTGCCGTCCGCCGATGCCAGCAGCGTGCGCGGGCGGCCGGGGATCGCGATCGAAGCAACCTGCCGGAAGGTCCCCAGGTCGAACGCCAGCACCATGTCGGTCCCCTCGCAGGCAACGAAGAGCCGCTTGCCGTCGGGCGTGATCGCGATCCCTTCGGGCTCGTCTTCCACCTTGATCGCGCGGGTCGGCCGCACCCCGCTCACATCCACCAGCGAGACCAGCGAGGCATCCTCGTTGGAGACCGCCAGCGTCCGCCCATCCGGCGTCAGCGTGAAGGTCTCCGGATCGGTGCCCGCATTCAATATGCGCTGGACGACCCCGCTCTGTCGGTTGATCACGGCGATGCCGTCCTTCCCATGATCGGCCGGCGGCAATGTGCTTTCGTCCACGCCGGGGCCGCCGATGGGCGATCCCGATACCGCGACATAGAGTGTGTTCCCGTCCGGCGACAGGCGGATGCCGCGCGGCCGAATGCCGGCGGCGATCGTGCGGGTGATGCCGCCGGTCGCCGGATCGATCACCAGGACCTGGTTGCCACGCTCGTCAGACACATAGATCGGTGTGGCCGTGCCGCCGGGCCCGGCCGATGCCTCCTGCCGGCCCCCCGAGCAGGCCGCGAGCGCGGCGAGCAGGGCGATTGCGGATCGTCGCAAAAGCGGGGAGGGCGGTGGATTGCGGTTCCATGGCGCGATAATCAAGATCCACCTCATGTCGAATGAAATAGTCTATACCCCCGGTGCGGGCTTGTCGATGCAACCGTTCGCGAGGAAGGGCCCCTCTTGCCGCGGCCCTTCCTCGCTCGGGCATGGCATTACATCTTCGCGCGCAACGTCAGCTCGAACTGACGGCCGAACGGCGATGCCAGCGCCGGCAGATACCCGTTGGCATTGTCGACGAACGGCGGGTCCTTGTCGAACAGGTTGACGACACGGCCCTGCAGCGACAGCCCCTTGTGCAGATTGTCGAGCGAGAGGCGGCCGACCAGGTCGAAGGTCGTCCAGGAGTCCGCCTTCTTGAACATGCTGCCATTATTATATCTGAACGAGTCGACATAATTGGCCGCGAGGTTGATGGTCACAGGATCGAGCGCCCAGGTCAGGGCGAGGCGCCCCTTCCACCGGGGGGCCTGATCGGTGCCCAGGCGATCGTTGAATGGCGCGCTGGGCAGCACCTGCTGCTTGTCGGTCAACTTCAGATTGGCGTTCCATGCAAAGTTGAAATCGCCGATCCCGGTGGAGAAATCATAGCCGCCGTCGAAATCGATGCCGGCGAATTTCCGGACGCCCAGGTTGATCGCATAGGAGCGGAAGATGACATCCCAGGTGATATAGGATTGCACTTCCATTTCCGGCGGGACGGCGGCCATCTCCGCCGCGATCTGCGCGGGGGTCGGGTTGATCACCCGATAGGCGGCAAAGGCGGGGTTGGTGATCGCGTCGGTCAGCGTCGCCTTGTAGATCGTGTTTTCATAGGTCACATGATAATAGCTGGCGCTGAACCGCAGTCCGCGGATCTGCGGCGGGGCAAGGTCGACGCCGAACGAATAGGTCTTCGCGCTTTCCGGCTGCAGGTCCGGATTGCCGCCGCCCGAGTTGTAGATATTATAAGGAATCTGCAGCGGCTGGCCGGTTTCCCAGTCGGTATAGGGCGTGGTCTGGTCGCGTGAGCCGACATAGCCGAACTTGCTCGACAGCAGGCCCAGATTGGGTGCGACGAACGATGTGCCATAGCTGGCGTGCAGCGAATATCCGGCGAAGGGTGCAATGACGATACCGTATTTCGGATTGAACTGTGCGCCATATTGCCGGTAATAATCGACGCGGCCGGCCAGGGAGAGCGTCACCTGGTGCAACCACGGCATCTCGTTGGTCGTGCCGACGAGGGGGATGTTGAGCTCGCCATAGCCGGCCATCACGGTGCGGTCGATATCGTCGTCGCGCACGGTGATGATCCTGCGCAGCGCCGTGCCGCTGGTCTGCAGCTGCACGGCCTCTTCCTCGCGGAAATCGACGCCGACCGCCGCGCGGACGGTGCCGCCGCCGATGTCGAACAGCGGGCCGTCGGCCTTGAACTGCAATTCGCGCAGCCGCTGGCTGGTGCGGTTGTCGCGGCGATAATTGTCGTCGATGCTCGCCAGCACCGCCGGATTATTGTCCGCAGCCTGGCCGAACGGATTGAGCGCGGTCGCCAGGGTGGTGCCGTTGGCCGCGGCCTCTGCATTGACCAGGTCAAGCTCGGGATCGCTGTTGAAGTCGTTCGTCTTGGAGACATGGACCATCGCCGTCCCGCGCCAGTCGCCGCCCAGGTCGACATCCGCGCCGGCCGTCACGCCCCAGGCCTTGGAGGACTGGATGCTGAACCGCGACGGAAATAGCCCGAGCGCGCTGCGGCGGATGAGGATCGAGTCCGCCACTTCGCCCGGCGGCAGCTGGAAATAGGGATTGGTGTTGGGAATGATCAGCGCGAGCGAGGTCTGGCCGCCGAAGGAGCGTGTCTTGTAGTTGGAATAGTTGATCTCGGTCCACAGCTCGACATTGTCGCCCAGTTCCTGGCGCGCGGTCAGCAGGGCCGCGTGGCGATGGCCGTCGGGGATGATGCTCCCCGCGTCCAGCAGCCCGCATGTGTTGCGGCCGACCGTATAGCCGGGATAGGCATAGGTGCGGTTGTTCACCGTGACGTTCGGCTGCAGGCAGTTGGAGCTGCGCAGGTCGCGGCCGCCGCGCGAGGTCTGGTCCCCGCCGAGCGCGAGGAAGTCGATATCGGTGGTGAGCGGCGACCGGTTCTGCGAATATTCATAGGCCAGCATGACATTGCCGGTGCCCCAGCTATGGCCGGCGATCAGCGCCGCGTCATATTTGCGGTAGCGCGTGTCGTTGAAGCCGTATGTCACCGATCCCTCGATGCCCTCGACATTGCGGCGATAGATGAAGTTCACCACGCCGGCGACCGCATCCGAACCATAGATGGCCGATCCGCCGTCGGCGACCACTTCCACGCGCTGCACCGCGATCACCGGGATGATCGAGGGATCGGGGAACACCGCCTCGCCGCCGACCGGCGCGAAGCGATGGCCGTTGAACAGGGTCAGCGTCGCATAGATGCCGACATTGTGGATGTTGGGCTGATAGCCTGCGGTGCGGAAACGGTTGGAGGTGGATTGCTCGGCATTGGCGCCGAAATTGCCCAGCGCCGGTATGGCCGCCAGCAATTCCTTGGTATTGGCGGGGGCGGTATCGGCGATCTGCGCCTGCGAGACGCCGATGAGCTGGGACCCCGTGGGCGCGACGCCGCGAATGCTCGATCCGGTGACGATGATGTCCTGGACCTGTTGCTCGTTGAGGTCGGCTGGGTCGGTGGCAGCGCCCTGCGGGGCGGTGGCGGCATCCCGTGCCGGCGGTGCGTCCGCCGGGGAGGCCGGGCCGCCCTGCGCCGAAGCGGGGGCGGCGGGTGTTTCGGCAAGGGCCGGTCCTGCGGCCAGCAGCGTGAGGATGATCGCAGACCCTGCCAACAGCCGGCCGCGCCTGACGATCGATGCGCCATTCGGAAATGTGTGTGTAAGCATATCTCTCCCCGTTGTTGGAGACCGCCCGGTCGAGAGCGGCCGATCCTTCGATTGTTCGTTTTCGAACTTGTTGATTGCAGGCGCGTTGGCCTGCGCCCTGGTGATGGGGCGTCCGTCCTTGACGATGTCTCCTTTGGCCCTGCCGGTTGGTATCTCATCTGTAGACTGTATGCATCTTGCTTGAAGCTGTCAGATTTCAATACAACGTGATTTTGCAACATTTCATCGCACATTGATCAAATATAACGGATGAGAGGGGGACGGATTCCCGATTTTTCGCATACAGTTTTGTAGCACATGACGAGAAATGGTCAGGGGGAGAGGAGTTGATGGCAATGCGCTTGATTCGGCGGCGTGGGGGAAGGGCTGCGGCCGGGATGTTCCGGGGCTCCTCCCTGATCGCCGTCGCGATCGTCGCGGCGATCGCGTGGGGGCGTGCCGATGGACAGGGCGCTGGTCCGGCATCGCAGGCTTCCCCCGTCGCGCCGCCCGCGGCTGGCTTCAATCCCTATCGCCACGCGGCGCAGCTCTATGCCGACACTTGTGCCGGCTGCCATGGCACGGATCTTTCCGGCGGCCGCGGCCCGAGCCTGTTCAACGAGGCGCTGATCGGCGGGATGAAGGACGAGGCGCTGCACGACATCATCGCCAACGGCATCACGGATACCGAGATGCCGCCGTTCAAGGACATGCTGCCCGATGACGATATCTATCAGCTCATCGGCTATCTCCGCACCCATGCGCATGAGATCAAGGGCGCGCCCGCCTTCGTCCCCGATCCCGCCAACCAGATCATCAGGAGCGAGAAGCAGACCTTCCGGATCGAGGTGGTGGCGCAGGGGCTGGACACGCCCTGGGGGCTGGCCTTCCTGCCGGACGGCCGCCTGCTCGTCACCGAACGGGGCGGCCATCTGCGCATCGTCGACCGCAAGGGCGCGTTGCTGCCCGATCCGGTGAAGGGCACGCCCACGCCATGGGTGCGCCAGGATGGCGGCATGCTGGATGTCGCCGTGCATCCGGATTATCGCCGGAACGGCTGGATCTACCTTTCCTATACCGAAGTGGCGCCCGGCCATGTCATGACGCCGCAGGAGCGCGCCGAGCGGGTGCCCGGCCAGCGCCCGGTCAACCCGCCGACGATGACCGTGCTGATCCGCGGCAGGATCAATGCGCGGAACGAATGGGTCGATACGCAGACGATCTTCCGCGCGCCGGTCGCGCTCTACACCACGAGCGGCGCGCATTATGGATCGCGCTTCCTGTTCGACGGCAAGGGGCACCTGTTCTTCTCGCTCGGCGAGCGCGGCGACATGGCCAATGCGCAGCGGCTGGACGTGCCGCTGGGCAAGATCCACCGGGTCAATGACGACGGCTCGATCCCGGCCGACAATCCCTTCGTCCACACGGCCGGGGCGATCCCCAGCATCTGGAGCTATGGCCACCGCAATCCCCAGGGGCTGTCCTTCGATCCGCGCACCGGCCTGCTCTGGGAATCGGAGCATGGGCCGACCGGCGGCGACGAGATCAACATCATCGAGCCCGGCAAGAATTACGGCTGGGGCGTGATCTCTATGGGCAGCCAGCCGGGCATCACCAAACGCAGCGCGCCGGGCATGGAACAGCCGATCGTCTATTACACGCCCACCATCGCGCCCAGCGGCATCGGCTTTTACAAGGGGGATCGGTATCCGGGATGGAAAAATGGTCTTTTCGTCGCGGCCCTGGCCGGCCAGCAATTGCGCCGGATCGAGATCGGCGATCGCGCGGTGACGCATCAGGAGGTGCTGTTCAGCAAATTCGGCCGCACGCGCGCGGTGACGACCGGGCCGGACGGCCTGCTCTATGTGCTGTTGCAGAACCCGACGGGGGCAGGGACCGGCCTCAGCCTGTCCGATCCGACCCCCGGCATGGTGATCAGACTGGTGCCGGCACAATGAGGGGGGCCATGAACGCGAATATGAACGCGAACCGGACGGGGCTTGCCTGCGCCGCCGTCATGCTCGCCATGCTGCCCGCCGCGGCGATGGCAGCGACCGCGCAGAAGGCGATATTCGGCAAGGCCGACGACGGCCGGACCGTGGAGCTGGTGACATTGCGGAACGACAAGGGCATGACCGTGCGCTTCTCGACCCGCGGCGGCACCTTCGTGGAGATCGACGCGCCGGACCGGACCGGCAAGGTCGGCAATGTCGTCCTGGGCATGCCCGATTTCGCGCATTGGGAAAAGGCGGGCGCCTTCAACAGCGTGGTCGGCCGCTATGCGAACCGCATTTCGGGCGGCGGCTTCACCCTCGACGGCGTCTTCTACACGCTGCGGGCGAACCCGGCGACGGGCGTCGCCATGCATGGCGGGCCCAAAGGGTTCGGCAGCCAGATCTGGCAGGTCTCGACCTTCCAGCGCGCGGATGCTGCGGGCGCGGTGCTCACCTATGTCAGCGTGGACGGCGAGAATGGCTATCCGGGCGAACTGCGCGTCAAGATGACCTATACGTTGACCAACGCCAATGTGCTGCGGCTGGACTATGAGGCGACGACGGACAAGCCGACCGTGATCAACCTGACCAACCACAGCTATTTCAACATCGGCGGCGATGATTCGGGGTCGGTCTACGACCAGGTGATGCAGGTCTTCGCCAGCCGCTGGACGCCCACCGACGAGCATCAGGTGCCGCGTGGCGAGATCGTTCCGGTCGAGGGGACGCCGCTCGATTTCCGCCGGCCCACCCCGATCCGCGAGCGCGTGTGGTCGAGCGATCCGCAGATGCTGCTGGCCAAGGGCATCGACCATAATTTCGTGCTCGACAAGCCGCATGAGAATGACCTCAGCGTCGCGGTGAGGCTGCACGACCCGAAAAGCGGGCGGACGCTGGAGGTGCGCACCACCGAGCCGGCGGTGCAGATCTATACCGGCAATAATCTGAACGGCGGCATGCCCGGCGCGGGGGGGCGGACGCTGCGCCAGGGCGACGGCGTGGCCTTCGAGACCGAACATTTCCCCGATAGCCCGAACAAGCCCAATTTCCCCTCCACCGTCCTGCGTCCGGGGCAGGTTTTCCACTCGACCACCGAATTCGCCTTCGGCACCGATGGCGGATGATGGCGCGGTGCATGGTCACGGGATTGCCCCGGGGCTTGCAATGCCGCATTTTCCGCGCCGCCAGATAAGGACATGACATGAGGATCGCATCATCATGATGGGACGCTTTACCCCGGCCGCCCTGACTGCCCCAGCCGCCCTGACTGCCCTCGCCGCCGCCATGCTGGCCCCGGGGCCAGCGCCCGCGCGTGCGGCCCATGGGGAGGCGATGCTGCGCATCATCCCTGTGGATGTGGAGGGCGGCGCGGCCACGCTCTACATCACGCCGGAAGGGCATTCGCTGCTGATCGACGCCGGCTGGCCCGTCGGCATGGGCGGGCCGCGTCCGGCCGAGGGGGCGGCGCCCACGCCCACGCCGAGCAGCGCGCAGCGGATCGTCGCGCAGATGAAGGCGGCGGGGCTGAGCAAGCTCGATTATCTGATGCTCTCGCATTATCATATCGACCATATCGGCGGTGCGGTGGAACTCATGCAGTTGATCCCGGTCGGCACCTTCATCGACCATGGCGCCAATCGCGAGGATCTGCCGGCCGATGCGACCGAGCGGCAGAAGAGCTTTGCCCCGGCGGTGAACTATCCCAAATATGTCGCGGCGATCGGCAGCAGGCCGCATCGCGTCATGAAGCCGGGCGATATGCTCAGGATCGACGATCTCGTCCTCATCGCGGTCGACAGCGATCGCGCCATTCCAGCGCAACCGCTGGCGGGCGATGGCGCGCCCGGCGCGGGCTGCCCGCCGAGCGATGGCCCGCCCGATCTTGGCGGCGAGGAAAATCCCCGCTCGCTGGGCATCGTCGCCAGTTGGGGCAAGGCGCGCATCCTGTCGCTGGGCGACACGACCTGGGATGTGGAGAACAGCCTGGTCTGCCCGCGCAACCTGATCGGCCCGGTCGACCTGATGGTCGCCAACAATCATGGCAGCGCGAACAGCAACAGCCCGACATTCCTCCGATCGGTCCGCCCGACCGTGCTGCTGATCGAAAATGGCGCGACCAAGGGCGCGGACCCGGCCACGTTCGACACGGCCAGCGCGATCCCGGCAATACAGGCGATCTGGCAATTGCACATGGCCACCCGCGCGCCGGGGAAGAACCCGCCATCCGATCAGATCGCCAATCCCGACGGCATGCCCGACGCGATCCATCCCCTGCAGATCATGGTGGCGAAAACGGGCAGTGTGACGATCACCAATCCGCGCAACGGCTTCAGCAGGACCTATCCGCAGGCGGCGCGCTGACAGCAGCCGATGCGGGCGCGGGAGGGGCCGGGCGGAGAAGGCGCCCGGCGGGTCCGTCGGTTGCAAGCCGGCTGACGGGACATCGCCTTCAGCCCTCGTCCGTTACGATCACATGCAGATAGCGTGGGCCATGGGCGCCGCGCACATATTGGCCCTCGATATCCGTCGTGCCGCTGACGCCGGAGACCCAGTAGCGCGCGCGTACCGGCTGGAGGCCGTAGGCGGCCGCCGCTTCCAGCCGGGCGACGATGGCGGCGCGCGGCAGGACGACCAGATGATGCAGGCACAGGAAATTGGGCAGCATCGGCGCATGCGGTGCGGTTTCGAAGATCAGCGACCCGGTTTCCGCCACGCCCATCAGCGCGCGGGCGAGCGCTGCCGTCTCGTCCGGCGCGGCCGAGGCATGGCGGTCGAAACCGGTCCAGTCGAGCGTCTCCAGTGCCGGGTCGGGCGGCAGGTAGAGCGCGCGCGGCAGGGCGAAGCCATCGAGATAGCGGCCGACGGCCTCGGGCAGCGCCGCCAGGTCGGCGATCCGGTCATGCGTGGCGGAGATCGACGGCTCCGACAGCTTCTCCAGGAAAAGATGCGCCGCTTCGCCTTCGGGCATGGGCGGCAGAGGCATGTCGCGCAGCAATGCGGCAGCCTCCCCGGCGATGAGGTCGCCTCGCGCGCCGCTGCCGGACGCCAGCCGCGACAGGATCGTGTCGCGCGCGCTCATCTGCCGCGCTGCCGCCGGCGATATTGCGTCATGAAGCTGCCGCCTTCGGGCGCCGGCAGGTCGCGATGGGCGAGCCAGCCGCCGGCAAGCGGCAGCGTGCGAATCCAGCCCCCGCCGCCCCACAGCGCCAGGAACCGGGCGCCGATGCCGCTGGCGAGCCGGTAAAGGCGCGGGCGGCGGACGAACCATGCCCAGAGTCCCAGCGCGGTCCGCGTGGTCACTGGCTCCAGCCCCTCGCGCCAGCTCTTCTCCCGCCAGCCCCGCAACAGCGTGGGCAGGGGAATCCGCACCGGGCAGACCTCCTGGCAACGCCCGTTGAGCGTGCAGGCGTGGACAAGGTCGCGATTGGGCGCCAGCCCGTCGAGCGCGGGGGTCAGCACCGATCCCATCGGGCCGGGATAGGTGCCGCCATAGGCATGGCCGCCGATCTGGCGGAAGACGACGCAATGGTTCATGCACGCGCCGCAGCGGATGCAGCGCAGCATCTCGACCAGATCGCCCGCCCGCATCCCGGTGCGGCCATTGTCGACCAGGACGATGTGCATCTCTTCCGGCCCGTCGCCATCCCCCGGCCGCCGCGGCCCTGCATAGAAGGTCGTATATTGCGTCAGCGCCGCGCCGGTGGCGGAGCGGGCCAGCATCCGCAGCATATGCACGGCATGCGCCATGCTCGGCACGATCTTCTCGATCCCGGCGGTGACGATGTGGACGCGCGGGGGGACCAGCGACAGCTCGGCATTGCCTTCATTGGTGACGGTGCAGACGGCGCCGCTGTCGGCGATCAGGAAATTCGCGCCGGATATGCCGACATCGGCGCCCAGCATCCGCTGCCGCAACTCGCGCCGGGCGCTTTCGGCCATGGCGGCGATGCTTTCCTCCTGGTGAGGCACGCGATGATGGGCGCGGAACAGGTCCGACACCTGCTCGCGCGTCTTGTGCATCGCGGGCCAGACGATGTGCGAGGGGCGCTCGTCGGCCAGCTGGATGATATGTTCGGCCAGGTCGGTTTCGATCCGCGTGATGCCGGCGGCCTCCAGCGCGTGGGGCAGGCCGATCTCCTCGCCCAGCATCGACTTGGAGCGCGCCACCGACGTCGCGCCGGCCGCGCGGCAGATGTCGATCACGATCCGGCAGGCTTCGTCGGCGGTGGTCGCCCAGTGGACGCGCGCGCCGGCGGCGATGGCATTCGCCTCGAACTGTTCCAGATAATGGCCCAGATGGGCGATCACATGATCCTTGATCGCGGCGGCGCGGTCGCGTGCCGCGTCGAATTCCGCAAAGGCGGCGACGGCGACGGCCCGCTTCGCCTCTGCCGTGCCCGCCGTCCGGTCCAGCGCGACCTTCAGCATCGGGTCGCCCAGCGCCATGTCGACGCGGCGGGTGAAGGCAGAGTTGCTCATTCGCGCCCGTTCCCCCGTTCGCCGATGGCCGGGCCGTCGCCCATGCCGGCCAGAATCTCCACCGTATGGAAGGCGCGGACGGAGGAACCGCGCCGGTTGAGCTTGCCCGCCATGTTCATCAGGCAGCCCAGATCGCCGGCCAGCAGCAGGTCGGCGCCGCTGTCCTCGATCGCCTGGGCCTTCTCGTCTACGATTGCGTTGGAGATCGCCGGATATTTGACGCAGAAGGTGCCGCCGAAGCCGCAGCAGGTTTCCGCCCCGGCAAGCGGCCGCATCTCCAATCCCTCGACCGCGGCGAGCAGGCGCCGGGGCTGGACGCGGACGCCCAGCTCACGCAGGCCCGAGCAGCTGTCATGATAGGTGGCGACGGCGTGCAGCGCGGTGCCTGTGGGTTTCCAGCCGCATTTCTCGTCCAGAAAGGCGAGGATTTCCCATGTGCGTCCCGCCACCTGCTGCGCGCGCGCCGCCCATGCCGGGTCGCTGGCCAGCAATTCGGGATAGTGATGCACGATCGTGCCCGCGCAGGAGCCGGAGGGCACCACGACATGCGCATAGGATTCCAGCAGCGCCACCGTGCGCCGGGCGATGTCGGTCGCGCTCTCGCGATCGCCGGAATTGAGCGCGGGCTGGCCGCAGCAGGTCTGCCCTTCGGGGACGATGACGGTGCAGCCGGCGGCCTCCAGCGCGCGGATCGCGGCAAAGCCGATGCGCGGCCGCATCAGGTCGACCAGGCAGGTGACGAACAGCGCGACGTTCATGGCATGCCGTGCCTGCGCGCCCAGTCCATGAACAGGGTCGGCCAGGGGGATGTCGTCCTGTCGGGCAGGGTCAGGCCGAAGCCATGGCCGCCCTTTTCGAAGATGTGCATCTCCGCCGGGATCTTCGCCGCCTGCAATGCGGAGAACATCAGCAGGCTGTTGCCCACGGGCACGGTGGCGTCGTCGGCCGCATGGGCAAGGAAGGTGGGCGGTCCGTCCGCCGGCACCCAAAGCTGCGGCGACAGCGCGCGCAGGCGTTCCTCGGGCGGGTTCTCGCCCAGCAGCATGTCGCGCGATCCGGCATGGACCAGCGGGCCGGTCATCGTCATCACCGGATACATGAGGTTCGCCACCGTCGGGCGCGCGGACAGGCCGTCTGCCGCATCCACGGGCGGATAGGTCGGCTGCGCGAAGCGCGTGGCCAGGCGCGCGGCCAGATGCCCGCCGGCCGAAAATCCGATCATGCCGATCCGGTCCGGGCTGTAGCCTTCCTGCGCCGCCCGCTGCCGCACGATCCGCATGGCGCGCTGGGCATCCTGCAAGGGCGCATCGGGGCCATCCGCCCAGCCGTCCGCGGGCAGGCGATAGAGCAGGATGAAGCAGGTATAGCCTTCGGCCGCGAAGCGCCGCGCGATGGCATAGCCTTCATGCCCGATCGCGATCCGCCGATATCCGCCGCCGGGCAACAGCAGCAGCGCCGCGCCATTGCTTTTGCGGGGCCGGATCATGGTGAGGGTGGGGGTTGCGATCTGGACGAAGGCGGTGTCGTCCACCGGGCCGTCGGGGCTGCGCGGCACTTCCCTGTCCTCAAGCTTCAGGGCCCTGCCGCCGGGAACGGCACCGGGAATGGCGCCGGGCCAGATCGGGAAACGCGCAAAGCCTTCCGGCACCGGCGGCAATGCCCGCGCCGCGGAAGCCATGCCCGCCAGCGCGCCCGCCGCCAGCAGCGAACGACGATTGATGTGCCAGGCGGGGCGGCTCGTCACGGCGCGCGCCCTATTGCAGGTTCACGAACATGCCGCCATCGACCAGGAGCGCCGCCCCGGTGACGTAGCGGGCCATGTCGGATGCCAGGAACACCGCCGGCCCGGCCATGTCCTCCGGCATGCCCAGCCGGCCGAGCGGCACGCGGCTTTCCATATATCTGCGCTTCTCGATATCGGCCAGGTCTTCCTTGTTGATCTCCGTCAGGATCGTGCCGGGCAGCAGCGAATTGCAGCGTATGCCGTGGCGGCCGAGCGCGATGGCGGCCGATTGCATCAGCGAATGCAGGCCCGCCTTGGTGGGCGTGTAATGCGTCTGATATTCGCCGCCGACCAGCGCCGAGATCGACGACACCGCGATGATCGACCCGCCATGCCCCTGCGCCACCATCTGCCGCGCCGCCGCCTGGCACATGAAATAGCCGCCATGCAGGTTGACGCGCATCGTCCGCTCGAACGTCTCGACCGGCATGTCGAGGAAGCTGTGGAAGGGGCAGATGCCGGCATTGCTGACCATCACGTCGACCTTGCCGAACGCATCCACCGCATGGCCGATGAAGTCGGTGGCGGTCTGCGGATCGGCGACGTCGCCCTGCACGGCAAGCCCGCGCCGGCCCAGCGCCGCGATGGCCGCGACGCAGGAATCCGCCCCCGCCTTGTCGCGCGAGAAGTTGATCGCGACGTCTGCGCCATGCTCGGCCGCGCCGATCGCGATTGCGCGCCCGATGCCCGTCGAGGCGCCCGTGATCACGACCGTCTTTCCTTCCAGCAAACCCACGCCTGCAATCCTTTCGTTAGAACGGTTCCATCCACCGGAACCGCCTTGGTCCTTCGATGCTTTAGCGGCGCCCGCGATGATGCCGTTCGGGCGCCGGATTCGTGCTCCAGCCGAGCGCGACGCTGATCTGCTGCGCGGTGGCGCGAATGTCGTCGCTCAGCGCCGCCATGCGCGCGTCGCTCATATATTGCGCGGCGCTGGAGACGCTGATCGCCGCCACGATGCGGTTCGACGCATCGCGGACCGGCGCCGCCACGCAGCGGATCTGATCCTCATTCTCTTCAAGGTCGAACGCGCGGCCGGCCGCCACATAGCCGCGCATGCGTTCCTCCCACAGCGCATAGTCGGTGGCGGGGGTGCTGTCGGCATGGTCGGCGTCGAACAGCGCGCGCCACTGGGCCGGCATATGATCGAGGATCAGCGCCTTGCCCAGGCCCGTCGACGTGAGCGGATGACGATCGCCCACGCGGCTGGATATCTCCACCCTGCGCCGCCCCGGCATCTTGTCCAGATACAGCGCCTTGTCCGCTTCCAGCCGGCCGAAATGGACCGTGTCCTCGGTCAGCGCCGCCAGCGATTCGAGATAGGGCCGCGCCGTCTGGATCAGGTCGACCTGGCTCTGGGCGAGGAAGCCCAGATACAGCAGCTTCGGCCCCAGCTGATAGCCTTCGCGCGGGAAGAAGGTGAGGAAGCCGCGGTCGATGAGTGCATTGGCAAGCCTGTGCGTGGTCGACCGCGTCAGGCCCATGCGGGCCGACAGCTCGGCAAGCGTGACCGGCCCATCCACGACATGGTCCATCATGTCGAGGCCACGCAGCAGGGTCTGGCTTCCCTGCGGTCCTGTGCCGGCTTCATTTTTGCCTGCATCGGAATCTTCGTTTGACGCCTTCTGTCTCATTCCTTAATACCCTATCCCATAACGTGAGAAAGTAAACCATCAATCGCACGGCATGGAACGGCCCCGAACGGGTCCGATCCCACCGCATGTTGGAGATCGACATCTTCCAGTATCACATACTGGGATGACTGCTCCAATATGCAAGGCAATGCGGCGGATGGGCATTGTTCAGAGGATGGCGGGTAGGAAAATGGGGCTGTCGAAAATCAAGCATGTCCGGGCGTTCGTGGTGCGGGGCGGTGGCGCCGATTATCATGACCAGGGCGCCGGCCACTGGATCGACGATCATATCGCGACGCCGATGGCGCGTTACCCCGAATATCGGCAGAGCCGGCAGAGCTTCGGCATCAACGTGCTCGGCACGCTGGTCGTGGAGCTGGAGGCGGAGGATGGCACCATCGGGTTTGCCGTCACCACCGGCGGCGAGCCGGCGGCCTTCATCGTGGAGAAGCATCTGTCGCGCTTCCTGATCGGGCGCTCGCCGGCCGAATATGAGAAGATCTGGGACCAGATGTATTTCTCGACCCAATATTATGGCCGCAAGGGGCTGGTCGTGAACGCCATCTCCGGCGTCGACCTTGCCCTGTGGGACCTGCTGGGCAAGCTGCGGCAGGAGCCGGTCTACCATATGCTGGGCGGCGCGGTGCGCGACGAGCTGCAATTCTACGCGACCGGCGCGCGGCCCGACCTTGCCAGGGACATGGGTTTCATCGGCGGCAAGATGCCGCTGCACCATGGCCCTGCCGAGGGGCTGGAAGGGCTGCACCGGAACATCGCCGAACTGGCGACGATGCGCGAGCGCGTGGGCCCAGACTTCTGGCTGATGTTCGATTGCTGGATGGCGCTGGACGTCGATTATGCCACGCGCCTTGCCATCGCCGCGCACGAACATGGCCTAAAATGGATCGAGGAGGCGATCAGCCCCGACGATTATTGGGGCTATGCCGAGCTGAAGCGCAACGTGCCCAGGGGCATGCTGGTCACGACGGGCGAGCATGAGGCGACGCGCTGGGGCTTCCGCATGCTGATGGACATGGACTGCTGCGACATCATCCAGCCCGATGTCGGCTGGTGCGGCGGCGTGACCGAGCTGCTGAAGATCTCCGCGCTGGCGGATGCGCGCGGCAAGCTGGTCGTGCCGCACGGCTCCTCGGTCTACAGCTATCATTTCGTCATCACGCGCCACAACAGCCCCTTCGCCGAATTCCTGATGATGGCGCCGGGCGCGGACAAGGTCGTGCCGATGTTCCACCCGCAACTGATCGGCGAGCCGGTCCCCGAAAAGGGACGGCTGAAGGCGAGCGCGCTCGACAAGCCGGGTTTCGGCGTCGAGCTCAATCGCGAGATCGCGCTGCACCGTCCCTATCCGAACTGAGGAAGACAGAAGATGAAGCTTTGCCGCTATGGCCCCGTGGGCGCCGAGAAACCCGGCCTGATCGATTCGGACGGCCGGATTCGCGATCTTTCCGCCCATGTCGATGACATTGGCGGCGACGTGCTGTCGAAGGCCGGGCTGGCGCGGCTCGCCGCCATCGACCCGGCATCGTTGTCGCTGGCCGAAGGCGCCGCGCGCTATGGCGTGCCTGTTGCCGGCACGCGCCAGTTCGTCGCCATCGGGCTCAACTATGCCGACCATGCGGCGGAATCGAACCTGCCGATCCCGGCGGAACCGGTGGTGTTCAACAAGTGGATCAGCTGCCTCCAGGGGCCGAACGATCCCGTTACCATTCCCGCCGGATCGCAGAAGACGGACTGGGAAGTCGAGCTGGGCGTCGTCATCGGCACGCGTGCCTATCGCGTCGATGCGGCCGATGCGCTCGATCATGTGGCGGGCTATTGCGTGATCAACGACGTGTCGGAGCGCCATTGGCAGATCGAGCGCGGCGCGACCTGGGACAAGGGCAAGGGCTTCCCGACCTTCGGCCCGGTCGGCCCCTGGCTGGTGACGGGCGACGAGGTGGGCGATCCGCAGAACCTCTCCATGTGGCTCGACGTCAACGGCAGGCGCGTGCAGCATGGCAACAGCCGCACGATGATTTTCGACGTCGCGACCATCGTCTCCTATCTCAGCACGTTCATGACGCTGGAGCCCGGCGACATCGTCACCACCGGCACGCCCCCGGGCGTGGGCATGGGGCAGAAGCCGGAGCCCTGGTATCTGAAGCCGGGCGACGTGGTGACGCTGGGCATCGAGAAGCTGGGTGAACAGCGGCAGGATTTTGTCGCCTGCAAGACGGGGGAGAACCAGGCATGAGCATTTTTGCCGGTCGTTTCGCAGGCCGCTGCGCCATCGTGACGGGCGCCGCATCCGGCCTTGGCAAGGCCGTTGCCGCACGCATCGTCGCCGAAGGCGGCCAGGTCGCGCTGTGGGACGTGGATGCCGACAAGCTCGCTGCCACGGCGGCCGAGGTCGGCGCCGCATATCTGTACGCCCTCGACGTTTCCGACCCGGAAGCGGTCGCGCAGGCGGCCGATGCCAGCGCGGCGGCGCTGGGCAAGGTCGACATCCTCGTCTGCTCCGCCGGCATCACCGGCGCGACAAAGCCCGTGCATGAATTCCCCATCGACAGCTGGCAGCAGGTGATGGGGATCAACCTCAACGGCCTGTTCTACTGCTGCCGGGCGGTCGTTCCCCATATGCTCGCCAACGGCTATGGCCGCATCGTCAACGTCGCCTCGGTCGCGGGCAAGGAAGGCAATCCGAATGCATCGGCCTATTCGGCGTCGAAGGCGGGCGTGATCGGCCTCACCAAGTCGCTGGGCAAGGAGCTGGCCGGCAGGGGCGTGATCGCCAACAGCCTGACGCCTGCGACCTTCGAAAGCCCGATCCTGGACCAGTTGCCGCAAAGCCAGGTCGACTATATGCGGTCGAAGATACCGATGGGCCGCCTGGGCGAAGTCGAGGAGTCGGCCGCCATGGCGTGCTTCATGGCGAGCGAGGAGTGCAGCTTCACCACCGCCGCCACCTTCGACACGTCGGGCGGACGCACGACCTTCTGACGCGGGGAGGGGAGCCCAGCCATGCGCGACATGCCGTTCGTCGATGCCCATGTCCATCTGTGGGACCTCGACCGGATTCGCTATCCCTGGCTGACGCCTCCCTTCTCCGACGAGGGGCCGAACGGCAGCGTCGCGCCGATCGCGGCGACCTATCTGCTTGACGATTATCTGGCGGACGCGGCCGGATGGGACGTCCGGGGCATCGTGCATGTGGATGCCGGCGCGGAAGCGGCGGCGGCGCTGGACGAGACCCGCTGGCTGCAGGCGATGGCGGAGGCGCGCGGCATGCCGAACGCGATCGTCGCCTTCGCCCCGCTGGACGATCCCGCCGTCGACGCGCTGCTGGCCGCGCATGCCGTCAGCGCCAATGTCCGGGGTATCCGCCATATCGTCAACTGGCATGCCGATCCGCGCCGCAGCTACACGCCGCGCGACGTGACGCTGGACCCGCAATGGGAGCGGGGGTTCGCCCGGCTCGCCCATCATGGCCTGTCCTTCGACCTGCAGGCCTATCCGGGCCAGTTCCCGGCCCTCGCGCGGCTGATCGCGCGCCATCCGGGCATTCCCGTCATCATCAACCACGCGGGCATGGCGGTGCCGGCCGATGCCGACGGCTGGCAGGCGTGGCGCCGGGGCATGGCGGCGCTGGCGGCGCTGCCCAATGTCTTCGTCAAGATTTCGGGCATGGGCTTCGTCTGGCGCCCGTGGAGCGTCGATGGCGCGCGGCCCTATGTGCTGGACACGATCGACCTGTTCGGCACCGACCGCGCGATGCTGGCCAGCGATTTCCCGACGGACAAGCTGTCGGGCAGCTTCGACCGGCATCTGGACGCCTATGCCGCGATCGTCGCCGACTTTACCGAGGACGAACGCCGCGCCCTGTTCGGCCGCAACGCGAACCGGATCTATCGGCTGGGGCTCGCACTTTAGACCCACTCCGGTTCCGATTGAACGGGAGTGGGTCCGGGATGAGTCCATCCGGCGCGAAATCACGCCGGGGCCGACCGACATCGCGCCGATGCGGGCCTGCGGACGTGCGAAAATCCACGCTGAACCGAAGGCCGGGAGCATCATGAATGCCCCCGGCGCAAGGCGTCAGCGCGTGGCGACGCTGTTCCGGCCCCATAGCTGCTCATAGCGCCAGCCCGACAGGTCCTCCACGATGGCGCGGCTCTTCGCATCGGCGGGCTCGGTCGCGCCGGCGCGCAGCCGCTCGATCTCGCTCATCAGCACTGCATGGGTGCGGGGGTCGAGCCGGAAGCGGAACGACACCAGGATGCCGCCCGCCAGCACCACCAGCGTGCCGATGCCCAGCACCAGCACGATGATGTGGATCGCCGCGTCCGACTGCACCTGCGCCTTCGACTGGAAGCCGCCCAGCTGCATGATGTAGCCGACACCGGCGACCGCCGCCGCCTGCGTCGCCTTGCGCACGAAGGTCATGACGCCTGCGAAGCTGCCCTCGCGCCGCTTGCCGGTGACGATCTCGTCCACGTCCGCCATATAGTTGTATGTCGCCCAGGGGATGTAGTTGAGCGCGCCGCGCCCCAGCCCGGCAAAGAGGATGGGCGCCCACAGCATCCAGTTGCCGGCGCGCACGCCGCCCGCCCAGCAGCCGATCAGCAGCAGGACGCCGGTGCCGAAGCTGACTGCGGCGATGCGATAGGCAAGGCTGGGCGAGGCCCGCAGCGCGACGTTGATCGCGATGAAGACGGCGACCAGCTGCACGACATACATCGTGCCGATCAGGCTGGAGGCCAGCGCGGTCGACCCCGCCAGCGCGAAGATCACGAAGAAGGTGAAGGCCGCGTTGAAGACGTCCTGGCTGATATAGCCGCCCAGATACATGCCCAGGTGCAGGCGAAAGGCGCGGATGCGCATGGTGGACAGCAGGTTGCTGTAGAGCGCCTTCAGCGCGTCGACGGGCCCGGCCGCCTGGACGGCTTTCTCCGGCTCCCCGGCCACGGGTTCCCGCTCCCAGCTGAAGCTGTAGAGGAAACCCGCCGTCAGCATGAACAGCAGGGCGAAGATCGCACCCATGTAGAAGAAGGTGTCGGCGCTGTCCCGCCCCAGATAGTCGATCAGCCACATCGGCAGGAAGCCCGCCAGGATGGCGGATATCTGGCCCAGGAAGATGCGGAATCCGGCGAACTTCGCCTTGGTCCGATAGTCGTTGGACATCTCCGCCGCGAGCGTCTCATAGGGGATGATGACCATCGCATAGACCAGCTCGAACAGGACGTAGCTGACGAGATAGTAGAGGAACGCCTGGCCCGGCAGCCACATCAGCGCGAAGCTGGGCAGCAGCGGGATGGCCGCGAGGATGAAGAAGCGCCGCCGCCCGAAGCGCCGGCCGAGCCAGGTCCGCCCGAAATTGTCGGAGACATAGCCGATCAGCGGCGAGGCGACGGCATCGAGGATGCGGGCGACGGCGAAGATCAGTGCCGCCTGGCCCGCGGAAAGCCCGCAGAACTGCGTATAGAAGATCAGCACCCAGCCCGAGACGACCGCCATCGACCCCGCGCCGAGGAAATCGTTGGAGCCATAGGCGATATAGTTGATGAGCCTGACGGGCCGTCCCTGGGGGGCGGGTGCTGCTTGTGTCATGATCCTCTCCCGGTCCCGGTCAGATATAGGTGCGGAGGAATTCCGCGAGCGCGCAGATGGCGAGGCTCTGGCCATAGGGCATGGATGTCAGCGGGATGTCCTTGTAGAACTGCATCGTGTCGCCCATCGCGGTGCCGAAGCTCACCTGCTTCAACTCGCCGCTGTCGTCGATATTGGCGAGCACGCCCTGCACGGCCTTGATCCCCACCGCTTCATACTCGCGCGGCAGATAGCCCTTTCGAACCCCCTTCAGGATGCCATAGGCGAAACCGGCGGTGGCCGATGCCTCCAGATAGCTGGAAGGGTCCACGATCAGCGTATGCCACAGGCCGCTTTCGTCCTGATGCCGGGCCAGTGTCTTCACCTGCGCGGCGAGCGTGTCGACCAGGAAGGTGCGGAAGGCGTCGCCTGCGGGCAGGTCGAGCATCTCGATGATCTCGGGAATGGCGATCGTCACCCAGCAATTGCCGCGTGCCCACAATGCCCCCGCGAAATTGTGCCGCCCCTCGAAGGTCCAGCCATGATACCAGAGCCCCGTCTGCCGATCGAACAGATATTTGATGTGGACCAGGAACTGGCGCTTGGCTTCCTCGACATAATGGGGACGATCCAGCAGCAGGCCGATGCGCGCCAGCGGCAGCACCGACATCATCAATGTATCGTCCCACATCTCCTGCGGATTCTCGTCGTTGAAGACGATGTGCTGGAAGCC
This sequence comes from Sphingobium aquiterrae, assembly GCF_037154135.1. Classification (NCBI taxonomy): domain Bacteria; kingdom Pseudomonadati; phylum Pseudomonadota; class Alphaproteobacteria; order Sphingomonadales; family Sphingobiaceae; genus Sphingobium; species Sphingobium aquiterrae. The sequence goes on along the minus strand of NZ_JBANFL010000011.1, from coordinate 127,081 downwards.
GCCTTCCTCCGTCTTGGGCAGGCCGTCCGGCGCCATCAGCCATTCGGCCCAGCTGTCGAGATAGGGGATATAGCTCTGGTCGCCCGTATCTTCATAAAGGTTCGCCAGCGTCAGGAAGGGCGCCATGGTGTTGATGTTCTTGGTCGGCGTCCCCGCGGCGAAGCGGTCGGCGAACCATTGCAGCATGATGTCCAGCGCGCGTTCGTCGTTGGTCTGCTCATAATAGCGATACATGCCGAACAGGCCGATGCCGTGGGTCCATTCCCAATCGTTCCACCCCTTGGTGTCGATCACCCGGCCGTCGTCCAGGCGCAGCAGGAATTCGCCGGTTTCGTCTTTCAGGTTCACCAGATTGTCGATCAGTTTGTTGATCGCGCCGATCACGTCCGCGCGTGGAACCGAATGGGTAAGAGCTGCCATGAAAATCCGTCCTTATTGTCGTGCCATGTTGTCGTCATCGCCGTTTCGGGTCGCTTCAATCCATGTGGAACACGGGAAGGAGCGGCCATTCCACGGGCCGGTTGCCGGGCTCCACTTCCATCAGCGGCGCCATGTGATCCCACCATCGGCGCATCAGCGGATGCTGTGGCAACGCCTCGCGGTCATTGTCGTCGCGCAGCTTCAGCACCGCGAACAGCGACAGCGTCGCTTCGTCGAGGAAGATCGTATAATCATAGATGCCGGACTGGCGGAGCAGGGCGGAAAGTTCCGGCCAGATCTCGTCATGGCGGCGCCTGTATTCGGCAACGGCGCCGGGCTTGAGCTGCATCCGGAAGGCATGGGTGCTGGGCATCGGTCAGGGCCTTTTGCTGGCGGTCGGGGCGGGGCGATGCACGGCGCGCGCCCACAGGGGCGTCGCCGTCACCGCGATATCGGCGACGTTGTCGGTGACGATGGCCGGGCGGGCATCGCCGGCGGTCTCCATCGTCAGCCGGTCGATGGCGATGCCGCGGGCGTGGCGCATCCACAGGCCCCAGGCGGGCAGGGCGCCGAACATGCTCGGCTCCGGATAGGCGTCGGCCAGCTCTTCCGGCACGCGCGCGGCATCCTGCGCCGTGCCGCCGCCCAGGAAGCGCAGGTGGATGCGGCTCAGGCGGATGTCGGCCACCCGATGGCCCGGCAGGCCGGCGACGATCGCGGGATAGCGATGGTCGATCCCGCTCGCCTCGATATCGCTGATCGACACGCCCCGGATCGCCCCGATGCCGGTGCCCTCCGGTCCCCGCCGCCGGTCGCCCAGGCGCAGGAAGAGCGGGGCGCTCGTCACCTCGTCCAGCCGCACGCCGCGCACCGTCACATCCTCCATCGCGCCGCCGTCGACCAGTTCGAAGGCAAGGCCCCGGCTGCGTTCGCAGCGGCAATTCTCGATCAGCACATGGCGATAGCCGCCATGGCTTTCGGTGCCGAGCTTGATGCGGCCCGTCACCCGGTCCCGATCGGGCGCCAGTTCCTGGCTGCGGCCCCGCCTGCCGTCCAGCATCGTGCCGAGGTCGTAGCCGGAAACCGTGCAGTCGCGGATGGTCACATGCTCGCTCGCCACCGCGCGGCCCAGGGCGAAGCTGCTCTTGACGACGATGGCGTCGTCATTGGGCGTATTGACCCGGCAGCCGGTGACGCGCACGTCGCGGACGCAATCGAGGTCGATGCCGTCGCGCTCCGTGTCGATCTTCAGCCCGCTGATGTCGAGGCCGGTGACGCCGGTCGCGAGAATGGCGAAATGGCCGCCCTTCAGCAGGGAAAAGTCCTGAAGCCTGACGCGGCGGCAATTTTTAAGCGCGATCGCCTTGTTGCCCCGCCCACGCATCGCGGTAAGATCGGTTTCCAGCCGGTCGATCTCGGCCTGGGGCATGTCGCGCATCGACAATGGCCGCTCGCCCGCCTGTTTCTGCCACCGCGCGCCCGGCCCGTTGCGGGTCAGCCCCTTGCCGTGGATGAGGCCGGGGCCGATGATGGCGACATCCTCCAGCCCGTCGCCCCGGATCAGGCTGTTGTGCCAGTGGCTGTGGCCGAAATCCTGGTAGAGGCCGTCCGATCCTTCCTCCGGGTCGTTATAGCGCCCGCCATGCACCGCCGGATCGGCGGCCTCGATGACGGCGCCATCCTCCAGCAACAGCGTGACGCGGCTCTGCAGGCGGATCGAGAAGCTGAGATAGCGCCCCTTGGGCAAGCGGACGGTGCCGCCGCCCGCGCGGGCCGCCGCGCCGATCGCGGCGTTGATCGCATCGGTGTCGAGCTGCGCGCCATCCCCCCGCGCGCCCAGGTCGCGCACATCGAAGACGGCGCGGGCATGGGCAGGAAAGGGCAGCAGGGCGAGCGCCGCCGCCAGGCCCCCGGCCCCCTCGCGGCGCGTGACCATCAACGTCATCGGGCGATGACGCGACGTGAACCTGTGCGACCCCTCATCATGCCCTCCTGCCGTTCCTGCTTGTTGCCTATAGGATTCATCTCACACTATGCTACAACGTCCCACATGGTGCAAGAATCTTCCGGCCTTATTCTTATGTCCCGTCGCACGCTGCTGATGGGCGCGGCCGGCCTGTCCTTTATCCCGCTGTCGCGTGGCGCCCTGGCGCGCAGCGCGGCCATGGGCGACGACTTCCGCAACGGCCTTGCCCAATGGGATGTCGAGGCCGAGGCCCCGGCACGGGTGGCGGCGAAGGACGGCGTGCTCGATATCGATACGCCGGAGGGGGTCACTTTGTGGTTCCGGCGGCGCCTGACCGGCCCTGTGAGAATAGACTATGACGTGATGGCTGTCGCGGAAGGCGGCGCCAACGATGCGGTGAGCGATGTCAACGCCTTCTGGATGGCGCATGAGGCAGGGGGAGGCGCGGCGCTGCGCAAGCGGAGCGGCGCGTTCGCCGATTATGACGACCTGCGCACCTATTATGTCGGCATCGGCGGCAACCGGAACAGCACGACGCGCTTCCGCCGCTATGTCGGCCGCCGGGGCAACCGGCCGCTGCTGCCCGAACATGATCGGGGCGATCCGCCTTCGCTGTTGCAGCCCAATCGCTGGACGCATGTGCGCCTGATCGCGGACGGGCGGCGGATCGCGGTGGAACGCGACGGGCAGGGGCTGTTCGCGCTCGATGATCGGGCTCCCTATCGCGCCGGCTATTTCGGGCTGCGCACGACGAAGAGCCATCTTCGCATCCGCGATTTCCAGGTCGCGTCACGGGCAGGTTGAATCGCCGAGCGCGCGGACCGAATCGGGTGCCGCAGCCCTGACCCTCGCCGCGATCGGCACGCCGAGCCCGCCCAGCCCCTGCGCGACCAGCGCCGCTATGGCCCGCGCGCCCAGCTCGTTGAGATGGGTGGTGTCGACATGCCCCTGCGGGAAGCGGGCGATGCCGTCGGCGGGCGTGTAGATCATGAAATAGCGCTTCGCCCCCGTCTCGCCTGCACGGTCGAGAAAGGCCATGCTGTCGGCATTGAGATCGATCAGCGGCGTGCCGGTGGCCGCCGCGACGTCGCGCACGGCCAGCGCATGGTCGCCATGGGTTTCCTGGATGCGGCCGTTCGCAAATGCGTCGCGCGCCACCGGCGTCAGCAGCACCGGCACCGCCTGCCGCCGGCGCACGTCCGCGACCATCGCTGTCAGGTTGGCGGTGAAGTCGCCCTTCGCCTCGGTGTGGCGCCAGGGTTTCTGCATGTCCTCGTCATTATGGCCGAACTGGATGAGCACCGTGTCGCCGGGGCGAACCTGGGTAAGCAGCACGGCCCAGAGCGCTTCCTCGCGATAGGTCTTCGTGCTTCGCCCGCCGCGCGCCATGTTCACCACCTGCGCCGACGCGGGCAGGGCGCAGCGCAGGAACATGCCCCAGCCCATCTGCGGATATTGATCGGCGGGATAGGCGGCGGCGGTGGAATCGCTGGCGATGAAGACGCGCTCCGCCGCGTCCGGCGCCGGTTGCGCGGCGGCCGGCGGCGCGAAGGCGAGGGCGGCGATCAGGGCAAGGCGGCGCATCATCTCTCCAGTGCCGTCTACAGCGCATCGGGGGCCGCATCCCCCGCGAGCGCGAGCAGCTCGACGAAGTTCAGCGACCATTGGGCGACATTGTTGGTGGTAAGGCCGGGGATTTCCCGCCGAGGCTCAAGCGTGGCGGGGCCCGCCGTTTCGCGCGCCGGCGCCTGCAGGAACGGCTTTGGCAGCACGCCGCCCCGGCCGCGCAGCAGCTCCGTCCAGGCGCGGCGGGCGAGTGCCGGGTCCTTCTTCTTCCAGGCGGCATAGGCGGTCATCCGCGCATACCAGACCGTGGTATAAAGCTTTTCCCCGCCGAACAGCGGATTGAGCGCGCCCGGCCCCAGCGCCTTCACCCGTTCGGCTTCCGGCAGGTTCCAGGTCTCGCCATAACGGACCAGCGCCGCGTCGAAATCGGGCATGTCGAGCAGCGTGTCCAGCTCGAACAGCACCTCCGCGCCGCCGAAGATCATGGTGAGGAGGTAATAGACCTTGAAATGATAGCCGATGTCGAACAGCTGCCCGGTTTCGGGATCATAGCCCAGCGGCGGCCCGGTGAAGAGGCCGTCGGGCATCGTCGCCAGCGCCTTCATCCCCCGCAGGATCTTGTCGCGCCAGCGGCTGTCGCCCGTCCGTTCCCACTCGGTCATCCAGTTGCCGGCGAAGGCGAACCAGTCCGGCCCGCTGCGGGCGACGGCGGGGAAGCGGGAGGGTTCCATGATCTTGCGCACCGGGCTGATCGCCGCGATGGCATGGTCGGCGTCGACCACCATGCGCATCAGGTCGCCGGTGCGCTCGTCGGCGGTCAGATAGTGGAGGAAGCGCCGGATCGGCGCCATGCTGATCCGCGGCTCCTTCGCCCCGTCGCCCCAGTGGCGCACGCCATGGCGCGTGCCCAGCCCGGCGAAGCGGCCGACATGGTAGAAATCGACCTCGCTGGTATGCCGCGTCATCGCCTCCGCCATGCGGAAGCGCCCGGCATCGCCCGAGCGGAGGAAACCATACCAGAGCCAGAGGTCCGACCCCATCTCGCTATTGTCCCAGGCATAGCCGCCGACATCGTAGCGCCAGACATGACGGTCGTCGTCATAGCTGTGCATGATGTCGCCATAGTCCCAGAAGCCATACCAGTCCCGCTGCTCCACTTCCTGCGCATAGAAGGCGAGCAGCCGGTCATATTCCTCCTCCAGCCGGGCCTTCACCGGCGTCGAGCGGTCCGGCAGGCTCCACAGGCCGAACACGCCCGTCGCGTGCAGATGCGCGGGCGAAACGGCCAGCAGCGGCGGCGCGCGGACGACGCCCGCCATCGCCGCCAGCATGTCGCGGGAGGGCGTCGCGTCGTGCAGCCACAGGAACAGTTCGCTGGTGCGGCCGATGCCGGTCGCCGTGGCGAAGCCTTCCTCATAATCCTCATAATTGATGTCCAGCCCATGGGGGCCGTCGCTATAGTGGCGCAGGTCCATCGCCCCGCCGTCTGGCGACCATAGCCACATGGTGAGCGTCGCGATGTCGCCATCGGCGCCGTTCACCTCGATCGCGGTCGGATGGCGCTGCCAGAAATCGCGCAGGCCCAGCGACACGCCGCCAGACGTCCCGCCGACATAGGCGAGGCCGCTGGCCCGCCCGCCATGATCCGCCTTGATCCACGCGAGGCCCGGCTTGCGCCGCTTGGTCACGGTGAACTGGCGCGATCCGCCCTGGAACAGCTTGAAGTCGCCGAAGCTGGGCACTTGCAGCAACTGGTCGCGTGTCTTTGCGTCCATCTCGGCCAGCATGGGGATGGGCCTGCCGTCTAGCTGGTCCTGGAACCGGGGCGCCAGCGTGAACAGCTCGGGTTGCCAGCCCGGCAGGTTGCGCACCGCCTCACCCCACAGGCCGGTGCCTTCACCCGCGAAGCGGATGTGGCGGTTCTGCGGTTCGTCGGCCATCGGCACGTCGAAGCGGATACCCAGGCCGGACAGGAAATCCTTTTCCCCGTCGCCGTCGAACACCAGCGAATGGACGATACGGGCCATCCCGCCATCGGCAAACACGGCGATGCGGATGGTGAAGGGCATCCAGCTCCGGCCACGGCCGCTATGCACCCCGTCGATGCGGACGAGCGCGCGCACCGGGCCTTTCTGCTCGACATGCACCGACTGGACCAGGCTTTCGAAGGCTTCGGTGCGGATCGCCGGCGCGCCGATGTCGGCACTGTCCTGCCGCAGGCAGATGAGGCGGCCGTTGCGCAGGCGGGCCTTTCCGTCGCGCGTCGCTTCGGCGATCAGCACGGGGCCGGAACGGGGGAGGACATAGGCGCTGGTGCCGGTGCGGATCACCACCGCGTCCGGGCGTTCGGTGACGATCACCGGGGCGGCCGGCGGCGTGCCGCGCCCCGGTTCGATCCGGATTTCGGGCGCGGACATCGTCCCCCCGGCGGCGTGGCCGGTCCATTTGAGGCTGCCGTCGGGCCAATAGGCGAGCGGCCAGCTTTGCAGCGGCACCGGGGTGCCGTCCGGGCCATGGGCGGTGAGCGTGCTATCCTTGCGCAGCGTCCCGCGGGGCCATGGAACGCCCCAGCTCAGGCCATAACTCAGGCCCCAGCTCAGGTCGGGGCCTGCCGGTGGGGCGACATCGCCCAGCCAGCGTGCCGCGACAGGCTGGGCGCGCGCCGTCGCGCCGGAAACCGGCTCCCCCAACGCGGCGCCCGCGACCACGGCCGCCCCGGCAGCAAGCTTCATTGTGTCGCGCCGCGTGATCGCACCACCGTCACTGTCCATGGGCTGTTCCTTTCCCGGCCTTCTCCCGCCTCACTCCGTCACGGGCACGGGCACGGTGACGAGCGACAGGCGCTCGCCGTCGGTCATCATGCCGGATTGCAGCAGCACGCGGGTGCCGTCCGGGCTGAAGCTTGGATGGGCATGGTCGGGCCGCATGCGATGGCCGCTGGTCAGCAGCGTCTGCTTGCTCGTCCGCCGGTCGATCAGGTGGACATTGCCGTCGAAATCGTCGCCCGCCGCCAGGCGGCCGTCATAGGTGACGGCATTGTGCCAATATCCGCCGGTATTGCTGTCATCCTGCGGGATGTTGGGGCTGCTGAGATATTTGAGTTCGCTGCGGGTGACGGTGGTGCTGTCGGTCTGGCCCAGATTCTCCACCCGCCCGTCGCGAAGCGACACGACCATCAGGCCGGACGGCCGCTGCCGCAGCTTCATGGTGTGGCCCATCAGGTTGAAGATCACATGGTCGGCGTCGGCGAACTGCTCATGCGTCACCCAGTCGTCCGGGCCCTCGACATAGATGGGGCGGTTGCCGCTGCCGTCGCCGTTCACCAGCCACATGCGCTGTGGTGCGTCGCCGCCGGTTTCGTGGCAATACATGACTTCGCCGGGCTTGATCGGATTGGCCTGGATATGGCCGATCAGGAAATCGGTGTGCAGGATGTCGCGCATGCCGCCGTCGGCGATGCTGACGGCGCGGATGCCGCTGGGCACCTGCGGCGCCAATGCCCCCGCCGGGCGGGGCGGCGCCTTGCGCACGGTGAAGCTGACATAGGCCGTCTTCTCATCGGCATCGAGCGCGAAGCCGTTGGTGACAGACCCGTCCTTCGGCATGGTCGCGACGATGCGCTCATAGCCTTCGCGGCGCGGGGTGCCGGCGGCCGAATCCTTCAGCAGGCGTTCCAGGTCGATCTCGACCAGCTGGGCGCCGTCCACTGCGCCCGAAGGCTGGCGCATATAATAGACCCTGTCGCTCAGCCGCGCGACGTTGAGGCCGCCGGTGTTGACGCCGCTGCTGTCGGTGATCTGGGTGATGTCGCCGGTGATCTCGTCGACGACGAACACCTGCGCCGTCCCGGACGCGGCGCGGTTGGACGAGCGGAAGACGATATGATGGCCGTCCTTCGTCCATTGCCGGTGCGTCGGATAGATTTTGGAATCGCTCGACGCGCCCGATGTCAGCACGGTCAGCGGGCGGCCGGTGATCCGGTCGGTGACGGTCCGCATCTCGGACGGAAAGCGTTTGCCGACGTCGGAGGCGACGGCCGGGCCGTGCGCCACGACGATGGCGGCAGCGGCGATGCTCCAGATGATCTTCATGATACCCCCTCAGGCTGCGCGTGGATGGCAAGGGAGGAGCGGCGCCCGTGCAGGGGCGCCGCTCCAGGCAGGGAGGTCAGTATTTGAAGCGGGCGCCGAAGAAGAACTGGCGGCCGGTCTGGCTGTAGACCTGCTGGTCGCGGCGATCCTGGCCGTCCCAATAGCTTGTCGGCTGGTTGGTGAGGTTGATCGCGTCGATGCCGATGCTGATCCGGTCGGTCAGCTTGTAGCTGATCGATGCGTCGATATTGGTGCTGGAATAGGCGCCGGCCGTGTCGGCGAGACCCGCGCGCACCGGCACGATGCGGATATATTCGTCGCGATAGGCCATCGACACGCGGGCCGACAATTTGCTGTCCTCATAATAAAGCGTGGCGTTCGCCGAATTAGGCGAGACGTTGATCAGCGGGGCGGAGAGCGATCCCCCCGTGGCGTTGCGGGTCAGGAAGTAGGAGATCTTCGAATCGATGTGGGTGTAGTTCACGATCGCGCCGAAATTCTTGAGGAAGCCCGGCAGGAACGTGAAGGGCTGCTGGTAGGACAGCTCGATGCCGTTGATCTTCCCGCCCGAGGTGTTCTCATAGGTGGTGACGTTGGTCGTCGTGTTCGGGTCCTGGCCGGGGCGCAGCAGCGACAGCGGCAGGCCGGCGGCGGCATAGGTTGTCGTCTGCGTGATCTGCTGGACGAAATTGCTGACCTTCTTGTGGAAGAAGGCGACCGAGACGAGGGCGCCCGGCTGGAAATACCATTCCAGGCTGGCGTCGAAATTGGTCGCTTTATAAGGGTCGAGATCGGGGTTGCCGATCGTCGCGGAGAAGGGCGCTGCGTCGGTGCCGATCGAGCCGCCCGGCGTCAGGAAACTCAGCGAGGGACGCGACATCACCTTGGCCGCGCCAAGGCGCAGGGTGATCTCCTGGGTGATGTCCAGCGCGAAGTTCACGGAGGGGAGGAAGTTCTCATAGGAACGGCTGGCGTTGGTCAGCGTCGATGCGCCGACATAGCCGGTCGAGGACTGGTTGGTGCGGGCATAGCGCAGGCCGGCGTCGCCGCGAATGCGCATGCCGTTCGCCAGGTCGAACTTGTAGTCGGCCTGAAGATAGGCGCTGACGTCGCGTTCCCGCACCGACCGGTTGTCGCCCAGTGCGCCGGTGCCGATGCTGCCCATACGGAAATCGCCATATTGGTTCTGGCATTCGCAATCGACGTCGAACAGGTCCATGATCGCCGGGATGTTGGGGATCGCGAGCGAATTGGTCGCGCCGTCGGGCAGGTTGATGCCGTCGACGGTCAGCAGCTTGCTGATATCGGCCATGGTGACGCCAGATGGCAACGCGGGCAGCAGGTTCTGCGAGGCGATCCGCTGCTCACGCTTGGAAATGAACTTGAATTCCTTCCACGCGGCACCGGTCTTCACCGTGAAATTGTCGTCGATGTCATAGCTGAGGTCGAGCTTGCCGGTCTTGAAGCGGTTGTCGACCGACGAACGGAACAGGCGGATATTGTCGTAGCCGTTGACGAAGCTCCAGTTGTTGGGATTGGTCGCGTCGAAGCCATAGTTCAGATAGGGTGTCTTGGGCGTCTCGCGCGCATCGAAGACGAACCCGTCGCCGTCGAACCGGCTGAAGGTGACAAGGCGCGAATAGGGATTGTCGAAGAAGGAGCGCGACTGGCCGATCAGGATCTTGGCCTTGCCGCGATCGCCCAGTTCCTGCTCATAGTTCAGGTTGACCTGATAGAATTCGGTGGTCGAGCGGTCGAGCGCGGAGGTGACGCCGAAATCGGTGTCGTCGAACACGCCATAGACGATCTCGCCGGCGTCGTTGACCTCGACATCGCGGATCTTCATGTTCGGGCGGCCGGCAAGCTGGACCGGGGTGAAGGCCGATCCGGCCGGGGGCGACCCGTTGCCGCGATTGAGGCTGATCGGGTTGGTCGCCTGATCCTCGCGCACCTGCTTGAAGCGCGAATAGGCGCCGTCGATGGTGATGAGCGCGGTGTCGGACGGCCGGAACTGGATCGACCCGGTGATGCCCAGGCGCTCCTGCGCGTTCAGGAAGCGGCCATAGCCGGGCAGCCGCGCGATGAAGACGCCGGGCCGGTTGATCTGGTTATAGGCATCGGGCGACGATCCGGGGAAGGGGCCGTCGGTATCGGCGACGCATTGCGAGGTGAAGGGCGCCGAACCGATGAGCGGGTTGTTGGGCGTCACGATCGAACCGGGCACGATGGGGCAGAAGCCGTTGTTGAGATCGGTGTAGTCGGCCAGGTTGGTGTTGGAATAGGCGTCTTCCTGCAGCTTGCGCTTGCTGTAGGCGACCGACAGCAGCACGCCGATCGTGTCGTCGGCCCAGGTGTCGCTGATCAGGCCGGCAAGGCGCGGCGCCCAGCTCTTGTTGTTGTCATAATAGGCGGCCTGGGCGGAGAAGGCCGCCTGGAAACCCGGATGATCGAAGGGGCGGCCGGTCTGCAGGTCGACGGTCGCGCCGAGCGAGCCTTCGTCGACCGAGGCCGACTGCGTCTTGTTGACGACGATCGAGTTGAACAGCTCGGACGCGAACACGCTGTAGTCGAAGGTCCGGCCGCGATTGACGCCGGCGCCCAGCGTGGAGCCGGTCGTGGCCGAAATCGCCTCCAGCCCGTTGAAGCGGGTGCGGCTGAAATCGCCGCCCAGGCCGCGCACGGTGATGCCGCGGCCTTCGCCGCCGTCGCGCTCGATCGAGATGCCGGGAATGCGCTGCAGCGAGTCGGCCAGGTTTGCGTCCGGGAAGTCGGCAATGTCCTGCGCGCTGATCGCGTCGACCACGCCGGCGGCATCCTTCTTGATGCGGATCGCATTCTCAAGGCTGCCGCGGAAGCCGGTGACGATGATGTCCGGGGTTTCCTCGGCGGCCGTGGCCTGCGGCCCTGCGGCCTGATCCGCCACCTGGGCATAAGCAGGTGCCGCTGCCGCAAGGGCGATCATGATCGTTCCCGTGGAGGCTGCAAGATGCAAGCCGGTGCGCCCAATGATGTTGCGCCCAATGATGTTACGCATGTTTATCCGTCCCCTAATTTCAACTGCCGAAGCAGCCCTGTTTTCGTTTCGTTGGGAGTTTAATATCCCAACATATGGACTATTATCCTATTTAATGAACATTAATGCCCGTTCAGGCGTTTTGTCAAGCGGATGTGGCACCGGTTGCGCTCAGGCGCCCCAGCTGCCGGGCAGCGGATTGGGAATGTCGTCCCCGGCCAGCGCCAGCACTTCGATGACGTTGAGCGACCATTGCGCGACATGGTTGGTCGACACGCGCACCACCTCGTCGACCGGCTCCAGCACCAGCGGCGGCGCGATGCGGGATGTCGCGAACGGGAAGATGCTGGAATATTTGGCGCGGGCCTCGCCCAGCAGCTCCTCCCAAGCCCGCCGCGCGAGCGCCCGGTTGCCGGTCTTGTGCGCGGCATAGGCGGTCAGCCGGGCATGCCATTCCGGCGCGGTGAAATGATTGTCGGTCGCCCGGTCGTCTATGTCCCGGCGGCGTTCGGCCTCCGGCGCGTTGTAATATTGGCAGAATTGCAGCCAGCTTTTCATGAAGGCCGGCGAATCCACCAGCGTCTCCAGCTCGAACATCACTTCCGCGCCGCCGAAGATGGTCGCGAGATGGTAGGAATATTTGAAATCCGCGTCGATATTGTGAAGATGCGCGGTCTTCGGGTCGTAGCCGAGCGGCGGGCCGGAGAACATGCCCTTGGGCAGGCGGGCGATATCGTCCATGCCGCGCAGGATCTTGTCGCGCCACTGGGTGTCGCCCGTCCGCTCCCACTCGGTCATCCAGTTGCCGGCGAAGGCCAGCCAGTCCGGCCCGCTGCGGGCATGTGTGGGATAGATGTTGTCGGGAATGATCTGGCGCAGCGGATCGTTGGCGACGGTCGCGTGGTCGGCGTCGACCACCATGCGCATCAGGTCGCCGGTGCGCTCGTCGGCGGTCAGATAATGATAGATGCGGCGCAGCGCCGCCTGGCTGATCCGGGCTTCCTTCGCGCCGTCGCCCCAATGGCTGACATTGTGCCGGGTGCCCAGCGGCGCGAAGCGGCCCAGATGGTGCATGTCGACTTCTGACGTATGCCGCGTCATCGCCTCCGCCATGCGGAACAGGTCCGCGCGGCCGGACCGCAGGAAGGAATACCAGAGCCACAGATCGGGGGCGAGCTCGCTGTTCGCCCAGGCATAGCCGCCCACATCGTAGCGCCAGTCGTGCCGGTCGTTGTCATAGGTATGGCGGACGTCGCCATAATCCCAGAAGCCATACCAGCGCCGCCGGTCGACTTCCTTCACATACCAGTCGAGCGCGGCGTCGAGCTGGTGCTCCATCTGCGCCTTGGAGGGATGGGTACGGTCGGGCAGGCTCCATGTGCCGAATGCGCCGATGTCGTGATAATGGCGCGGGGCGGCCACCAGCAGCGGCGGGGAAGACAGTGCCTGCGCCTGCGCCACCAGCGCCTCGCGCGCGGGAGTGGCGGCATGCAGCTGCAACGTCACCTGGTGGGTGCGCGCAATGCCCATGGGGGTGCTGTGTTCCGGCTGCACATCCTCATAGGTCATTTCCAGGCCGTGCGCCTTGTCGTCATAATGGCGCAGGTCCATCGCGCCGGCATCGGGCGACCACAGCCACAACGTGGTGGTGGCGGCATCGCCGGTGGCGCCATGCACGTCGATCCCCGTCGGATGGAGCTGCCAGAAATCGCGCAGGCCGAAAGCCACGCCGCCCGAGGCGCCGCCGACATAGCCCAGGCCCGAGGCGCGATGGCCATGATCGGCATGGACCCAGCTGGACTTGCCATTGGTGCGCTTGGCGATGGTGAAATAATCGGGGCTGCCCTGGAACAGCTTGAAGCTGTCCCAGCTCGGCACCATGGCGAGCTGTTCCCGGCTCTTCGCGTCCATCTGCGCCAGCGTCGGCACGGGCTTGCCGGCAAGCTGGTCCTGGAAACGGTCGGCATGTTTGAACTTGCCCCCGGTCCAGCCGGGGATATTGCGCACCGCCTCGCTCCACAGGCCCTGCGCCTCGCCGGAAAAGCGGATGTGGCGATTGTGCAGGTCGTCGGCGAAGGGCGTGTCGAAGCGGATGCCCAGGCCGCAGATGAAATCCCGGTCGGCCGCGCCGTCGAAGGTCATCGTATGGGTGAGCTGCAAGGTCGAGCAGCCCGCATGGGCGGCGATGCGGATGGAGAAGGGCAGCCAGGACCGGTCCGCGGCGCGATGCATGCCCTCCAGCCGCACGACGGCGCGGATCGGGCCGGACTGCTCGACCGTCGCCCGGGTGACATGCCCGTCGAAGCTGGTCATGCGCGCGGTTTCCGCCATCGGGTCGCTGCTGTCGCGCAGCAGGCAGACGAGCCGTCCGTCGCGCAGCAGCGTGCGGCCGCCCAGGCTGGCCTCAGGGATCAGGATCGGGCCGGCCTGCGCGATGGTGGCGGAAAAGTCGCCGGTGGAGACCCTGATGACATCGCCGTCCGTGCGCACGGCGACCGGCGCCGCGACCCTGGCGGCGCCCGGCTCAAGCCGGAGCGTCGCGTCGCGCAGCGGCCCCGCCGCCGCATGGCCGGTCCATTTGAGCGAGCCGTCGGGCCAGTAGGCGAGGGGCCATGTCTGCACCGGCGCGGTGCCGGTCGCGCCCTTCAGTTGGAACGGCGCTACGCGCGGCAAGGCGCCGCGCGGCCAGGGCATGCCCCACATCACGCCCTGTCCGACAGTGGCGGGCGCGCCGCCCAGCCAGCTCAACTCCACCGGTTCCACGCCGCGCCGCGTCGCGGCCTCGGTCGGTCCCGCCGCGCCGGCCACCACGGCCACGGCCGCGCCGGCGCCCGTCGTCATCACATCCCGCCGGGTCAGCCCCTCGCGTGCCTGTTCGAAGTCCATGCATCCTCCCTTTACGCCCCGGCCGTTGCCAGTGGCGTTCGATTGTCATGAGAAATCAGGTCCGCCCCGATCTTCCGGGACGGACGGCATCGTCACTGCCCGGCCTTATGGTGCGGCCTTATGGCGCGGCCCTATCGTGCGGCCCTATCGTGCGGCCTTGGCCACCTCGACCGCGAACACCTGGGTCGAGCCGAACATGTTGGACCGGAACACGATCCACTTGCCGTCGGGCGTGAAGTTCACATTGGGCTCCAGCCGATAGTCGTGGGTCTTCATGTTCACGAGCTTTTCGGCGCGCAGGACGCCGGGATGGATCAGCGCGCCGGCATTGGGCGCCTTGATGCCCGCCACGTCGGGAATGCCCTCCGGCCGGAACAGGTAGAGATATTTGCCGTCGGGCGCATGGGCGACCATCTCGTCGTCGCCGCCGTCCCCGGCGAACAGCGTGCCGTCGGGCGAGCTATTGAAATGCACCGACCACTGGTTGCGGTCCAGATGATACCAGTTGCGCTTGCCGGTCGCGATCTCATAGCCCGCGACCCAGAAATCCTCGCCGCGCGGCGTCTGCAGATCGTACCAGATGGTCTTGCCGTCGGCGCTGAACCATTCGTGGCCGGCGATTTCCATGTTCATCGTGCGCTTGTGCAGCGGGATCGGCGCGGCATCCGGCTGGTCGACGCGCATCAGCCACAGGCGGTCCACTTTGTGCCAGGGGCCTTCGTGGCAGAACATCAGCACATTGGGATCGGTGGGCGAGAATTGCAGGTGGTTGAGCCAGTCGGTCGCCTCGCGCACGGTGCGCTGCTTGCCGGTGCGGGTGTCGACCACAAAGATCTTCATCGGGATATTGGAGTCCAGCCGCTCGTTCATGCGGACTTCCTTCGATTCCGCATAGGTCATCGGCCGTCCGTCGGGCCAGGTCGCGCGATAGTCGGCCTGGTCGAAGCGTGCGTCGCGCTGCTGGAAATAGCGCAGCGCGCCCGCGGTGGCGGCGGGGTCCGTCTCGACGCCGCCCAGCAGCGTCTCGTCCGCGTTGATCGTCTGGATGTCGCCATAGGGGATGTCGGCGACCTTGCGGACCTTGCCGGTGTCGATGTCGGCGGCGAAGATGGTCTTGGCGCCGACCCGGTCCAGCGACGCGCCGGTGGCGGCGGTCTGATAATAGACCTGACGGGTCTTGCGGCCGGTGAAGAGCAGGCGGAACGGCCCCTTGACCGGCACCACGAGCTTGAGCGCCCGCGTCTTGAGGTCGACCGTGGCGATGCCGCCGGGGGTGGAGATCAGCAGCTTGTCGCCCTGCGGCGTGTAGCCGTTATAGTTGAAATAGAGGCTGGAACTGTTGGGCTCGTCCGACAGGCGGACGACGCGATGCCCGGTATCCGGGTCGATCCACTCGCGGGGCGGGGGCGCCTCTGCCGCGATCGCCTGGGCCGCGCTGCCCAGCAGCATGGCCGCCAGGCCGAAGCGTATTGTCCGCCCTACGCCCTTATATCCTCGGATGTGTCGCACCGCCCGGTTTCTCCCGCTCCTGGATTGAAGATTCTCATATTATGAGACTGAATTCTACAGAATGGTTTTTTGAGAGTCAATCGTCCAGAAGCGGCAACGGATGATCCGATGCTGTTTTTCAAGGCGTCGTGCGGAAAGGCGGGGGCCAGTTTTTCATAAGAAGTACGGAAAAACAATGCTATAGCGTACAGACTTCAGGCCAAGTCGAATGCAGCGCGCGCTATGCGATACAGGCCAGCGCCCGATGATGGGAACGCGGGCGTAATGACGTGCCGATCCCGCGCGGCCTCGGGCAGGAACAGCTTGTGAACGCCGATGGCGATGTTTCGTCCCGGCGGATCTGGGGAGTGCGGCGCGCGGTCGAGCAGGGCGAGTCGCGCAAAAGCCTTCGGTCTTGACGGTCTTCCCGATAGAACGGCGGAGAGATGGCTGGGCTGGACGTCAGGCCTCCGTCAGGGCGCCGCCGACGCTGTTTTCCGCAGCCCGGCTGCCGACACCGGCCAATCATGGCCATCGGTCATCGACATGCCGTGCCCTTGCGGGTTCAGGCGCCTTCCCAGCCCAGGCCCAGCGCCTTCTGGATCGCCACGAAATCGCCCGTCAGCGCGGCCTGCGCCGATAGCAGGTCTTCCTCGGCGGCAACTTGTTGCCGCTGCGCGTCCAGATATTCTATCCGGGTCGCGGTGCCGGCGCGATAGCGGTCGGCGATCAGCCGGGCAGCCAGGTCGGCCTTGTCGCGCGTCCGGGCGAGCGAGGCGACGGTGATGCGGCGGTCGCGGAAGCGGGCGAGCGAATCCTCCGCGTCGCGCAGGGCCGCGAGCAGCGTGCCGCGATAGCGCGCCTCGGCTTCGTCCCGCACGGCCTCCGCCTGTCCCACACGGGCCTTGTTGCGGCCGAAATCCAGGAAGCTCCAGCTTAGTTGCGGCGCGGCGATGGCGGCGAAATCGTCCAGCTTGCCCAGATCGCTGATCTTCGTGCCGCCGATGCCGATCAGCCCCATGAAGCTGAGGCGCGGGAACCGAGCGGCTTCCGCCTGTCCGATCTTGGCGGTGTCCGCCGCGAGCTGACGTTCCGCCGCGCGGATATCCGGGCGGCGCTGGATCAGTGCGGCGGGATCGCCGACCGCGACCGAGGCCGGGGGCAGGGGGATGGGCGCGCCCGCGGCAAGGCTGGCGTCCAGCGCCCCCGGTTCCTCGCCCGTCAGGACCGCAAGCGCGTTCAGAGCGGCGTCCCGCTCCGCATTGAGCGGCGTCACCTGCGCCCGTGTCGTATCCAGATCGCCTTCCATCCGCGCGACATCCAGCGCCGAGGCGGTTCCGCGCGCGAAGCGCTGGCGGGTGAGGTCCAGCATCTCCTGCTGCATCGCGACCGAGCGCGCGCTCAGCGCAATGCGCTGCTGCCGTTCGCGCAGGTTCAGATAGGCCTGCGCCACTTCGGCCGACAGGCTGACCTGCACATCCTGGACACTGGCCGCAGCGCCCTGCACGCTTGCCCGCGCCGCCTCCAGTGCCCGGCGCTGGCCGCCGAACAGGTCGATTTCCCAGCTCGCGTCAAAGCCCAGATTATAGAGGTTGAGATCGCTGGAATCGTTGCTGTTGCCGTTGTCGCTGCTGCCGCTGTCGCTTCCGCCAAGGTCGGTCCCCGGAATATGTGCATGCACATAGACGGCCGAGGCGTTGAGGCTGGGCGCGCCATTGGTCCGTTGCAGGCCCAGCGCCGCGCGTGCCTGCCGCAGCCGGGCCTGCGCCACCTGCACATCGCTGTTTGCGGCCAGCGCCTTGACGATCAGCGCGTCGAGCATGGGGTCGTCCAGCCCTGTCCACCAGTGGGCGGCGGGGGCGGTGGCCGTGACCGGCGCGTCGCCCGCGCGCACGAAGCCGGGCGCGGCCGTTGCCTTTGGCGCGACCGCGGGCGGCCCGGCATAATGCGGGCCGACCGTGCATCCTGCGAGCAGCGAAACGACCAGTGGGAGGGTGAGATGGTGGCGCATGACGTACCTCAATGCCCGGACGCCATCGGCCCGCCCCGGGGGAGCGGCCGCAGGAACATCACGAGCGGACAGACGATGACGATCCCGACGGTCAGGATCCAGAAGAGATCGGAATAGGTCATGGTGAGCGCCTGCGTCTGGATGATGCCCTCCAGCGAGCGCAGCCCGCTGTCCTGGGGCTGGGCCGCCATATAATCCTGCACATGGACGGCATTGGCGCTCAGCGTTTCTTCCAGTCGCCGGCTGTGGAGCCAGAGGCGCTGGTCCTGCACGACGGCGATGCCGGCAAGGGCGAAAGAGCCGCCCAGGTTGCGCGCGGCGTTGTAAAGCCCCGCCGCGTCGCTCGCCTGCTCGGGCGGGACGGAGCGGATCGCCGCCTGATTGAGGAACATCATGCAGAACACCGTGCCCACGCCGCGCATCAGCTGGGAATCGACAAAACTCGAACCGTCGGAAAGCGGGGTGAGATCGGTTTCCAGCCATGCGCTCAGCGCCAGCACGATCAGCCCGAATCCCACCGACAGCCGGATGTCCACGGTGCGGAGCAGCCAGGGCGTGAACGGCATCATCACCAGCACCGGCGCGCCGGAGAGCATGACGATCTGCCCCGCCTGCAGCGAGTTATAGCCCGCGATTGCCGACAGGAACTGCGGGATCGCATAGGATGTGCCGTAGATAACCATGCCGACCACCGTCACCATCACGACGACGCTGCCGAACTGGCGGTTGCGCAGCAGCGCCAGCCGGATGACGGGATGGCGGGCCAGCACCTGCCCGGCGGCGAGCAGCAGGAAGCCCACGGCCGAGACGACCGACAGCCAGATGATGGTGGACGAGGAAAACCATTGTTCCCGCTCGCCCTCTTCCAGCACCACGGTCAGGCCGCCCAGGCCCATCGCCAGGCCGATGATGCCCAGCCAGTCGGCATCGGCAATCAGCCGCAGCTTCGATTTCTGGTGCGGCATCGCCACCAGCAACAGGGTGATCAGCGCCAGCCCGACCGGCAGGTTGATGAAGAAGGCATAGTGCCAGCTCATATTCTCCGTCAGCCAGCCGCCCAGCACCGGGCCGGCGACCGGGCCGAGCAGGGCGGTCGCGCCGAACAGCGCGTTGCCGATCGGTTGCTGCGAACGGGGCAGTCGGGTGGCGATGATCGTCATGGCGGTGGGGATCAGCGCGCCGCCGGTGAAACCCTGTCCGATGCGGCCGATGATCATCATCGGCAGCGTGGTCGACACGCCGCACAGGATGGAAAACAGCGTGAACAGCGACGCGGCGATCAACAGGAAGGTGCGAAGCCCGAACAGCCGCTCCAGCCAGCCGGACAGTGGGATGATCACGATTTCGGCGACCAGATAGGCGGTCGCGATCCATGTGCCCTCGGTCCCGCTTGCGCCGATCTCCCCCTGGATGGTGGGCAGCGAGCTGTTGACGATGGAGATGTCGAGCGTTGCCATCAACGCGCCCAGCGTGCCCGCGGCGACCGCCAGCCATGCGGCGGCGTCCGCGCGCTCCTCCGGTGCGCGCATGGGCACGGCGTCTGTCACCGGTCGGCGCTCCGCCGGGCCTCTTCCTCCCTGGCGATGCGCCGTTGCGCACCCTTGGCCGAAATCGTGTCGACGCTCACCGTGACGGAGAGGCCGGGGACGAGGACTCGGCGCGCGTCCGGACCGGCGTCTATCGCGATGCGGACGGGCACGCGCTGCACGATCTTGGTGAAGTTGCCGGTCGCATTCTGTGGCGGCAACAGCGAGAATTGCGCGCCCGTTCCCGGCGAGATGCTGTCGACATGCCCGCTCAGGTCGGTGCCGTCCAGCGCATCGACCTTGATGGTCACGGGCTGGCCGGGGCGCATCAGGCCGATCTGCGTTTCCTTGAAATTCGCCACGACATAAAGGGAGGGGAGGGGCACGACCGACATCAGCCTGGTCCCGGCCTGCACGAACTGGCCGACACGCACCGACTTGTCGCCGATCCGCCCGTCCACGCTGGCGCGCAGCAGCGTCGATCCCACATTGACGCTGGCGGCGTCCAGCTGTGCCCTGGCGACTTCGCCCTGCGCCTGTGCCTGGCGTATCTGCGCGCGCAGCGATTCGACGCGGCGTTGCGCGGTCAGCAGGGCGGCGCGCTGGCTGGCGACCATATGCGCGGCCCTTGCCGCCTGATTGCGTAGGTTGGAGAGCTTTTCGCGGGTTTCGGCGCCGCTCGCGGCCAGGGGCGTGTAACGGGCGACCTCGTCCGCGGCGAAGTGCGCGTCCGACGTGGCGGTGGCCAGCTGCGCCTGCGCCTGCGCGATTGCCGCTTCCTGTTCGCCGATCGTCGCGCGGACATTGTCGGCATTGGCCAGCGCGACGCCGATCTGTGCTTTGAACTGCGATGCCTGGGCGTGATAGTCGCGCGGGTCGATGCGGGCCAGCGGCGCCCCCTTCTTCACGTCCTGATTGTCGCGCACGAGCACCTGTTCCACATAGCCCGAAATCTTCGGCGCCACGGTCACGCTGTCCGCCTGGATATAGGCGTCGTTGGTTTCCTGCAGATACCGGCCGTATATCTGATAGTGGATGAGCCAGGCGATCAGCCCCAGGACGATCGCCGCGACGACCACCAGCATGACCCGCCGCACGGCGGGGCGCTTCAATGGCGATCTCTTTTCCGGATTGTCCTCGGCGACCGCAATCGTCCTGACATCGTCTTCGCTACTGTCCATCAAACAGGTCTCACATTGTTCCTGCGCTGCGACGGCGCGGGATGGTCCTTGCACTCACACGCATGACATGGCAATACCATTTCATATGGTTCCATATATTATTTAGGCCGATGGCATATCAACCTCTCATGGAAAGCATGCGCGATCTGTACCTGCGCATGCAAAAGTCGTTCAACGATGTGCTCAAGGCGCAGGGCGTTTCGCTTGCGCAGTTGAAATTTCTGCTTTTTATCGAACGAAGCGGATCGGTGCGGTCGATCGACATCTGCGAAGGGTTCAGCTTCGCGCCGCGCACCGTGACGGAAGCGATCGATGCGCTGGAGCGCGACGGCCTGGTCCAGCGCGATCCCGATCCGAACGATCGCCGGGCCAAGCGCATCAGCCTGACGGAAGCCGGCAAAGGCGTGATCCGCGATGCGGACCCCTATCGGCAGGCCCTTACCGCGCAGATTTTCGAAGTGCTGACGGAGGCCGACCAGGCCGAGATGCTGCGGCTGCTGACAATCCTGAACGACAGGCTGATCGCGCTCGGCGGGCCTTCCCCCGATGGCGATGGGGACAGCGATTCCGGGCCGGCATCCGATCCATCAGCGCAGTAACAGGACGGTCCCCAGCCCGATCGTACCGGAGCAGGCGCTGACGAAGCACAGCAGCTTGAATTCACAGCTGCAGAATATGGACTCCAAGCGTTCCATTGCCGACACCCTCTCTGTCCGCTCTCATGGCGGTTCCCCGAGGATATCATATCGGGGCTGCATTTCAAGCAAGCCCGGCGATTGCAGCATTTCTCCCGATGCAGGGCCGGATGCGTCCGGCCCTGCATAGCATGCGCCTGTCCTTGCCGGTCAGGCGGCAGACCAGCCGCCGCCCAGCGCCCTGAAGACATCCACCTGCGCGAAGGCGGTGGCGCGCCTCGCAGTCGCCAGATCGGCCTCCGCATTGGCAAGGGTGCGTTGGGTGTCGAGCACGGCGAGGAAATCGATGCGGCCTTCCCGCTGGCGCCCTACGCTGATTCGGGCGGCGCGTTCCGCCTCGTCGCGCGCCGCCGCCAGGGTTTCCTGACGTTCCATGGCATGGCGATAGGCGGAAAGGGCGCGTTCCGTTTCTTCCAGCGCCTGCAGCACGGTGCCGTCGAACTGCGCGAGCGAGGCAGCACTGTCGGCCTTTGCCGCGCCGATGCGGGCGCGGATCGCCTCCTGATTGGGGAAGGCCCAGCTGATGAGCGGACCCAGCACCCAGCGCAGCGGACCGCCGCCAAGCAGGTCGCCACCGCCCAGCGCGGTCGTGCCCACCGATCCGCCCAGCGTGATGCGCGGATAAAGGTCCGCCGTGGCGACACCCACGCGCGCCGCATCGGCCGCCAGCCGCCGCTCGGCCGCGCGGACATCGGGCCGGCGGGCGAGCAGGGCACGACCATCGCCGACGGGGATCGGCTGGCCCAGAACGGGCGTCACTTTTTGCGCGCCGACATCCTCGGGCAAGTCTTGCGGCGTCCGGCCCGTCAGGGTCGCAAGCCTGAGCAGTGCGGCGTCGCGATCGGCGCGCAGGGCGGGGATCAACGCCTTTTGCTGATCGCGCAGGGTCGTCACCCGGATCACGTCCAGCCGGTCCGACCGGCCGACGTCGAAGCGGGCGCTGGTGATCCTGATCGAATTGTCGAGTAGCGCCACCGTCTGTTCGGCAACGGCGAGGCGTTCGGCCGATGTCGTCACGTCCAGATAGGCGCGCACCGTGTCGGCGATCACCGCCACGCGCACGGCCGCCGCATCGGCCTGTGTCGCTTCCAGGTCGCCGCGCGCCGCCTCGACGCCGCGCTTGACCCTGCCGAACAGGTCGACCTCATAGGCGACGTCCAGCCCGCCGTCGAAGGTCCAGTTCTCCCGGTCGATGCCGGGGAGGGACTGGGCTTCGGACGTCCGCCCATAGCGGGCCGAGGTGGACAGGCCGGTTTGCGGCAAGCGGTCGGAGCGGGCGCCGCGCAGGGATGCCCGCGCCCGCTCGATCCGCGCCACGGCGACGCGGATATCGGTGTTGGCGCTCAGCGCATCGCCCACCAGCCGGTCGAGCATCGGGTCGCGATACAGCGTCCACCATTGATCCTGCGCGGCGGCGGTGCTGATGCCGGGTGCCGTGCCGCCCTTGAACGGCGCGGCAGCGATGGAGGGCGTGGCGGGCGGGGCATAATCCGGCCCGGCGGCGCAGGCGCTGAGCGCACTGGCGCCCAGCAGCAAGGCAATCAGTTGTCTGGTCATGACGGTAATCCTTATTCCGCCGGCTGCAGCGCAGGGGCCGCATCCTCCCGCCCGTGGCGGGAAAAGCGGTTGGCCAGATTGCGGCAGACGACATAGAAGGTGGGGGTGAAGAGCAGGCCGAAGGCGGTGACGCCGGCCATGCCGAAGAAGACCGCCGTGCCCAGCGCCTGCCGCAGTTCGGCGCCGGCCCCGGTCGCGATCACCAGCGGCACCGCCCCCAGGATGAAGGCGAAGCTGGTCATCAGGATCGGGCGGAGCCGGGCGCGGGCGGCATGGATCGCCGCTTCCACCGGTGACAGGCCGCGTTCGTCCTCCGCCTGCTTGGCGAACTCGACCACGAGGATCGCGTTTTTGGCCGCGAGCGCGATCAGCACCACAAGCCCGATCTGCGTCAGGATGTTGTTGTCCATGCCGCGCAGGTTGACGCCCAGCATGGCCGCGAACAGGCACATCGGCACGATCAGGATGATCGCCAGCGGCAGGGTCAGGCTTTCATATTGCGCCGCCAGCACGAGGAAGACGAAGAACACGGCCATGCCGAAGACGACGCCGGCGGTGTTCCCGGCATTCTTCTGCTGATAGGCGATGCCCGTCCACTCGCCGCCATATCCCGCCGGCAGGCTGGCGTCCGACAGCTTCTCGATGGTGCTCAGCGACTGGCCGGAGGAATAGCCCGGCGCGGTATCGCCATCGACCTCGACCGCAGGCATCAGATTGTAGCGGACGACGCGATAGGGGCCGGTCTTGTCGCGGAAGGTGGAGACCGATCCGATCGGCACCATCTGCCCGGAGTTGGAGCGGGTCTTGAGGTTGGCGATGTCGGCCACCGATCCGCGATGCTCGGCATCGGCCTGCGCGGTGACGCGATAGGTGCGGCCCAGCAGGTTGAAATCGTTGACGAAGGCGGACCCCAGATAGACCTGCATCGCTTCGAACACCCGCTCCGGCGGCACGCCCAGCAGGTCGGCCTTGCGCCGGTCGACATCGGCGTAGATGCGCGGCGTGGCGACATCGAACAGGGTGTAGATCTGCGCCAGGCCCGGTGTCTGGTTGGCCTTGGCGATCAGGTCGGTGGCGACCTTGTTCAGTTCCGCATAGCCCCGGTCCTCGCGATCCTCCAGCATCAGGCGATAGCCGCCGGCGGAACCGATGCCCTGGATGACGGGCGGGGGCACGAGGAGGATGCGCGCCTTGTCATAGCCCGCGACCGCCTTGTTCGCCTGTTCCATGATGCCGGCATAGGTGACGCCTTCGGCCTCGCGCTCGGCAAAGGTCTTGAAGGGGAAGTAGATTGCCGCCGAATTGGGCGCCGACGTCTGGGAGGGCCCATGGAAGCCGGCGAACATCACCGCGCCGCGCAGGCCCTTGATCGGCAGGATCTTCTGCGCGACGTCCCGTGTCACCTTGTCCGTCCGCTCCAGCGACGCGCCGGAGGGAAGCTGCACGACCGCGAGGAAATAGCCCTGGTCCTGCGAGGGGATGAACCCGCCCGGCGTGACCCAGAAAAGCCCGATGGTGGCGGCGATCAGGCCAGCATAGGTCAGCAGCATCTTCTTGGGCCGGGCGAGCAGCCACCGCGTCAGCCGGGCACAGCCGTCGCTCATCCGGTCGAAACCGGCATTGAAACGGTCGCCGGCCTTGGCGAGCAGCCGCTTCCATGCGGGCGCCGCCGGGTCGTTCGCGGCAGAGCCGTGCTTCGGGCGGAGCAGCAGGGCCGCGGCCGCCGGAGACAAAGTGAGCGAGAGCAGCAGCGAGATGACCGTCGCGGTCGAGATCGTGACCGCAAACTGCTGGTAGAAGGCCCCCGAAATGCCGGTGATGAACAGCGTCGGCACGAACACCGCACACAGCACCAGGACGATGGCGACCAGCGCCGCCGCGACCTCGTCCATGGAGGTGCGGGCGGCTTCCAGCGGGCTCATGCCATGCTCGATATTGCGCTCGACATTTTCGACCACGACGATGGCGTCGTCGACGACGATGCCGATCGCCAGCACCAGCCCGAAGAGCGAGAGGTTGTTGAGCGAATAGCCCACCGCCGCCAGCATCGTCGCCGTGCCGATCAGCGACACGGGGATGGCGATGATCGGGATGACCGCCGCCCGCCAGTTCTGCAGGAAGACGAGGATGACGAGCACGACCAGCACCATCGCCTCGAACAGGGTGTGATACACCGCGTCGATGGACTGGCTGATGAACTCGGTCGGGTTGTAGATGACGCTATATTCAAGCCCCTTGGGGAAGCGCTTGGCCAGCGTATCCATCTCCGCCTTCACCTTCTCGGCGGCGTCGAGCGCATTGGAGCCGGGGCGCTGCATGACGGCGACGACGACCGTGGGCTTGCCGGAAAGATAGGTGTTGATCGCATAGTCCTGCGCGCCCAGCTCGACCCGCGCGACATCGCGCACGCGGACCTGGCGGCCGTCGGGATCGGTGCGGATGACGATGTCGGAGAATTGCTGGGGATCGGTCAGCCGGCCCTGCATCTCGACGCCGAGCTGGAAGGCTTCACCGCGATCATAGGGCGGCTGGCCGATGGCGCCGGCGGACACCTGCACATTCTGCGCCCGCAGCGCCGACACGATTTCGCCGGCGGTCAGGTTGAGTTCCGCCGCGCGGCCCGGATCGATCCAGATCCGCATCGCATAGTCGCGCGAACCGAAAAGCTGCACGTCGCCCACGCCGTCCAGCCGTGCCAGACGGTCGCGGACCTGCGTCAGCGCATAGTTGGAGAGGTAATTGCGGTCGAACGTGCCGTCCGGGGACTGCAGGTTGACGACCATCAGGAAGTCCGGCGTGGTCTTGCGGGTGACGACGCCCAGCCGTTGCACTTCCTCGGGCAGGCGTGGCGTCGCCACGGCGACCCGGTTCTGCACCAGCACCTGCGCGGCATCCAGGTCGGTGCCGATCTTGAAGGTGACGGTGATCGTCACCTTGCCGTCGCCGGTCGACTGGCTGCTCATGTAGAGCATGTTGTCGACGCCATTGATCTCCTGCTCGATGGGAGCTGCGACCGTCTGCGCGACGGTTTCCGCCGATGCACCGGGATATTGCGCGGCGACCGTCACCGTGGGCGGCACGATGTCGGGATATTGGGTGACGGGCAGGCCGATGAAGGCGAGCGCGCCGACGACCGTGATGATGACGGCGATGACCGCCGCAAAGATCGGCCGATCGATGAAGAAGCGCGAGAAACGCATCGGCGTATTCCTTATATTCTAGAGCAGGTTCCGATCCGATTGCATCGGTTCGGCTGCTCTAGTCTTTTGATTTTACGCGTTTTCCGAGGCAGCAGGTGATGCGGGCTGCTTCGAAAACGCTCATGCTCAGCGCGCGAACGTCGCCTGCGCCGCTGCGGGCGCGGCGGAGCCTGCCGTGCCATCCTTGCCGGCGGTTTCCGGCAATGGCTTGATCGACGCCTGGCGGGGCGCGACCTTGGCGCCGGGCATGGCGGACTGCAGGTTGGAAATGACGACGCGGTCGCTCGCGGCCAGGCCCGAACGGATGATCCGCAGGCCGTCGACGAGGGGGCCGAGTTCCACCGGCTTGGCGGTCACGACATCGTCCTTGCCCACGACCAGCACGGTCTTGCGCGCCTGATCCGACTGGATGGCTTCGTCCGGCACCAGCAGGGCGTTGACCTTGCCGCCGTTCGACAGGCGCATGTTGCCGAACATGCCCGGCGTCAGGAACAGGTCATGGTTGAAGAGCACGGCGCGGCCCCGGATCGTGCCTGAGCGCGGATCGAGGCCGTTGTCGGTGAAGTCCAGCTTGCCCTTCCAGCGATAGTCGCCTTCATCCTGCAACCGGATTTCCACGTCGCTGCCAGCGGCGCCATTGGCCCGATCCCGCTGGGATTTGAGGAACAGCGCTTCGGACGCGTCGAAGGAGAAATAAATCGGGTCGAGCGCGTTGATCGTGGTCAGCAGCGAGGCGTTGGCCCCCTCGGCCCCCGATACGAGATTGCCGATGTCGACCCTGCGATCGGACACGCGGCCGGAAATCGGCGCGCGGACCTGGGTGAATTCCACATCCAGCGCGCGCTGGCGGGCGCGGGCGTCGGCGGCGGCGAGGGCCGCTTGCGCCGCTTGCAGCCGGGCGCGCAGGGCGTCGATCTCGCTTGCGGAAACGGCTTCGTCGCCGGTCAGGCGGCTGACGCGGGCATAGTCCGCCTGTGCGAGCGCCAGCGCGCTGCGGGCACTGGCGACATTCGCGCGCGCCTCCGCCAGCGTTGCCAGGAAGGGCCGCTGGTCGATGGTGAACAGCAACTGCCCCTTCTGGACGATGTCACCGTCGCGGAAATGGATGGCGGTGACGGGGCCGGAGATGCGCGGGCGAACATCGACCGTCTGGCTCGGGGCGAAACGGCCGACATAGTCGTCCCATTGCACCACCTTGCTGAGGAGCGGCGCGGCGATGCCCACCGTGGCCAGCGGCGATACGGCCGCTTCGGCCTGCGGGCGATCCACCAGCCTCCAGCCGACGCCGCCCACAAGGACGATCGCGATGACGGCGAGTGCCGTCTGGCGCTTGCGCCAGCGGGAGAGGGGGCGTCCGGCTGGTGCGTTCTCGCCGTCCGTGTCGGTTTCGATCCGTGCGAGCATGTTCATGAGAAACTCCGTCGTCTGAAGGTGGTGCGCGCCGTGCTGATCGTGCCGAGCAGCAGTTCAAGCTGGCCGTCGTTGAAGCCGGCGTCGCGAAAATCCCTGAGGGAAGAGGGGGGAACGGCATAGCCATGATGCCAGCCGTCGACGGCCATCCGGCGCAGGGCTTCCAGCCGCTCGCTGGCGAGCGTCAGGGTCTTTCGCGCGCCGAAGACCAGCGCGAGAAACCTGTCCCATCGGCCCGGCGCACGCAGCGAGGCCAGGCCATCCCCGCGCGCGAGGTGGATGATCTGCCATTCCGTCCGGGTGAAACCCGCTTGTGCCGGCCGACTTCTGCCCGAACGGGACGCAGAAGCGCTGGCGATGCCAGCCGCAGGCAGCGGCTGGGCAAAGTCCATGAAAGCCATGTCCATGCTCCCTGATATGCGCGCAACCGGGTCCGGCGCTTCCGCAGCAGGGGCACGGAAGCGGGGCCGGAAATCATGCCGGCTGCGGAAAAAATACAAGGTCGGTCGTGCGAGCGCGGGCAGATGCCCGTCGCACGATGACCAGGGATGATTGAAGATCGCGGCCCCCGTTTGCCGGGCACCCGCGACGATACGACTAGAAGTGTCTGTTCAAGAGACCCGTCTGCATTCGACCTCCTCCGGGGAGAGCCCCGCCGAATTACGTACTAGGCGGTATATAATGTGATGCGGCATTTCGTCAACCGCATTTTGTACCGGTTGGTATTTTTATCGCAAGCGGCCATCGGGCGAAGCCGCGCGCCCGGCGACCGGGGCGTGGGGGCCTATTTCCCCGGCCAGATCGCCAGGGTGGTGTCGACAAGCTTTTCCAGCTGTTCGTGGGTCGCGCCGGCGCTCGCCTGAACGCCCATGCCCTGCATGACGGCGGACAGGTAGGAGGCAAGCGCCGCGGGGTCGATCCCGTCGGGCAGGTCGCCTTCATCGCGTGCGCGTGCGAATCGTTCGACCAGCGCCTTGTCCGAGGAAAGGCGGCGGGCGATGACTTCGTCCTTGATCGAGTCGGCATGGGTGGTGCAGGCGACCATGCTGATCACGCCCAGGCATCCGCGCGGGTCTTTCGTTCCCGTCTGGATCGCGAGCGAGCCGTGCAGCAGCCGTTCCGCAACGCCCCTGGCCGTGGGCGCCTCAAGCGCCGAGCGCGTATAACAGAGCTTGTCGCGCTCATAGATATCGAGCGCCTTGCGGAACAGCGCTTCCTTGTTGCCGAAGCAGGCATAGAGGCTGGGCTTGGTGATGCCCATCGCCTCGGTCAGTTCCGTGAGCGACGCGCCCTCATAGCCGCGCCGCCAGAATACCTGGAGCGCCGCGGACAAGGCTGTTTCGGGATCAAATTCCCGAGGGCGGCCTCTGCCGGTTGATGCGACCATTTCCATACCGGGCGGTATATAGTGATGAATCGGGCGCGCGTCCAGTTGTGGGGATGCGCCGGAGATTCAGCAGGGATTCGGGGAGCTTCAGCGCCGGATCGCGCGTTGGACGCCCGATAGGTCGCGCGGGATCATCCTTTGAAGGCGCGGCGGCCGGCCGGGCATGATGGGATTGCGGGTGTGATCACAGCTGTGATCGCCGCTCCATCATTTCAAGAATATCGAACAGTCATGGAGATTTTATGCGCCTGTTTCGCAAAAATCATCCGCATTAGACCTGCTTTCACGCCCTGACATCACGGGGCGCTCGCATTCAGGAAGGAACCCGATCCATGTCCATCACCGCCACCCCGACCCCCGGCAAGGCATTGCTTTCGCCCGCCAATCATGCCCTCGTCCTCATCGATTACCAGTCGCAGATGGCCTTCGCCACCAAGTCGATTGCGCCCGAACTGCTGCGCAACAATGCCGCGCTGGTCGCCAACGCCGCCGCCGGCTTCAACGTGCCCACGATCCTGACCACGGTTGCCGAAAAGAGCTTCTCCGGCCCCATGTTCAGCGAGATCACCGATGCCTTCCCCGGTCAGGCGCTGCTCGACCGCACCTCCATGAACACCTGGGAAGACGCCGCCGTGATCGCGGAAGTGAACCGCATCGGCAAGGACCGCCTGGTCTTCGCCGGCCTGTGGACATCGGTCTGCATCGTCGGCCCCGTCCTTTCCGCGATCGAGCAGGGCTTCGAGGTTTATGTGATCACCGACGCCAGCGGCGACATTTCCGAGGAAGCGCATGAGCGCGCCGTTGCGCGCATGGTGCAGGCGGGCGCCCGGCCCATGACCGCGCTCCAGTATCTGCTCGAATTGCAGCGCGATTGGGCGCGGACCGAAAGCTACGACATGACCACCGGCATCGCCCGCAAATGGGGTGGCGCCTATGGCCTGGGCATCACCTACGCCAAGGCCATGTTCGGCGCCTCCGAAGGCGGCCACTGATCGCCCCGGCGGCCGGGCGCGCACCCCTCGCAGCCCGCCCGGCCGCGCTTTTCCCTCTCCCCCTCAACTTTTCCTCCCCCCGAAAGGATTGCCCCCATGAGTAATTTCATCACCACCGCCGACGGTACCCGCATCTTCTACAAGGACTGGGGCAGCAAGGATGCCCAGCCCATCGTCTTTTCCCATGGCTGGCCGCTGTCGGCCGATGCCTGGGACGGCCAGATGCTGTTCCTGCTGCAACAGGGCTATCGCGTCATCGCCCACGACCGCCGCGGCCATGGCCGGTCCGACCAGCCCGCTACCGGCAACGACATGGACAGCTATGCCGACGATCTGGCGGCGGTGATCGAGGCGCTGGACCTGAAGAATGCCGTGCTTGTCGGCCATTCGACCGGCGGCGGAGAGATCAGCCATTATGTCGGCCGCCACGGCTCGGCACGCGTCGCCAAAATGGTCCTGATCGGTGCCGTGCCGCCGAGGATGGCGAAGAGCGAGGCCTATCCCGATGGCCTGCCGATCTCCTTCTTCGACGGTATCCGCAAGGCCGTGTTCGACAACCGCTCGCAACTTTATCTCGACCTGCCGGCCGCCTTTTTCGGCTTCAACCGCAAGGGCGTTGAGGTGAATGAAGGTCTGCGCCTGTCCTTCTGGTCGCAGGGGATGGCGGGCTCCGTCCTCGGCCAATATCTGTGCATCCGGGAGTTTTCGGAAGTCGACTATACCGACGACCTGAAGGCGATCGACGTGCCCACGCTCGTCATCCATGGCGACGACGACCAGATCGTCCCGATCGGCAATGCCGGGCTGCTGTCCGCGAAGATCGTGCCGGACGCGACCTTGAAAATCTATGAAGGCGCGCCGCATGGCTTGACCGCCACCCATCAGGACCGGCTGAATGCCGATCTGCTCGCCTTCATCAGGGCCTGAGACGGAAAGGGGGAACGGAGCCATGAAGCCCTATCTTCTCTCGCTGGGTGCCGGGCTGCTGGTCGGCATCGTCTACAGCCTCTTGGGCGTGCGTTCTCCCGCCCCGCCGGTCATCGCCCTTGTCGGGCTGGCGGGGATCTTGCTGGGCGAGCAGCTTATCCCGCTCGCCCGGCGCCTCACCAGCAGCGTCGAGTTCACTCGTTTCGTCCACGAGGATTGCGCCCATCATGTGCTCGGCCAGATGCCGGCCAACATGGATCGCGACGCATGACCGCCCTGACCCGCCGACAGGCGCTTGCCGGCCTTGGCGCCGGTGCCGCCGCCACCGCCCTTCTGACCGCCACGGAGAGTTTCGCCATGACCCCCAAGGACCTGATCATCATCAATGCCAAGGTGACGACGCTGGATCGCGCCAACCCGGTCGCGCAGGCCGTCGCCATCCGCAACGGCACCTTCCTGGCGGTCGGCACGGAGCAGGAGGCCCGCGCCGCGGCGGGGCCGGACGCGACCGTGATCGATGCGCAGGGCCGCCGCCTGATCCCCGGCCTGATCGACAGCCACATCCACGTCATCCGGGGCGGCCTCAACTATAATATGGAGCTGCGCTGGGAAGGCGTGCCGACCCTGGCCGACGCCATGGCGATGCTGAAGAAACAGGCGGAGAACACCCCGCCGCCGCAATGGGTGCGCGTGGTAGGCGGCTTCACCGAGCATCAGTTCGCCGAAAAACGCCTGCCGACCTTGGCCGAGATCAACGCCGCCGCGCCCGATACGCCGGTGTTCATCCTGCACCTTTATGATCGCGCGCTGCTGAACGCCGCCGCGCTCCGCGCCGTCGGCTATACCAAGGACACGCCCAACCCGCCGGGCGGGGAGATCATGCGCGACGCTGCCGGCAATCCCACCGGGCTGCTGCTGGCCCAGCCCAATGCGACCATCCTCTATGCGACGCTGGCCAAGGGGCCGAAGCTGCCGCCCGAATATCAGCTCAATTCCACCCGGCATTTCATGCGCGAGTTGAACAGCCTTGGCGTCACGAGCGTCATCGACGCCGGTGGCGGATCGCAAAACTATCCCGACGACTATCAGATCGTCGAAAAGCTGCATCGCGATGGCGAGCTGACCCTGCGCATCGCCTATAACCTCTTCACCCAGAAGCCCAAGGAAGAGCTGAAGGATTTCGCTAGCTGGTCGACACAGGTGAAGCCGGGCGACGGCGACGATACGTACCGCCACAATGGCGCGGGCGAGATGCTGGTCTATTCGGCGGCGGATTTCGAGGATTTCCGCGTCGCCCGGCCCGACATGCCGCCGGAGATGGAAGGCGATCTGGAGCCGGTCATCCGCCTGCTCGCCGAACGCCGCTGGCCCTGGCGCATGCACGCCACCTATGACCAGACGATCAGCCGCGCGCTCGACGTGTTCGAAAAGGTCGATCGCGACATCCCGCTGGAAGGGCTCAACTGGTTCTTCGACCATGCCGAGACGATCAGCGACCGCAATATCGACCGGATCGCGGCGCTGGGCGGCGGCATCGCCGTGCAGCATCGCATGGCCTTCCAGGGCGAATATTTCGTCGAGCGCTATGGCGCGAAAGCCGCCGAAGCGACGCCGCCGATCAAGAAGATGATGGCCGCCGGCGTGCCGGTGGGCGCGGGCACCGACGCGACCCGCGTGGCGAGCTATAACCCCTGGGTGTCGCTGAGCTGGCTGGTCACATCCAAGACGGTCGGCGGGCTCACGCTTTATCCCGTCCGCAACCGGCTGGACCGCGAGACGGCGCTGCGCCTGTGGACGGAGCGCAACACCTGGTTCTCGAACGAGGAGGGTAAGAAGGGGCAGGTCAAGGCCGGGCAACTGGCGGACCTCGCGCTGCTGTCCGACGATTATTTCAGTGTGGCCGAGGATGAGATCGCGCATCTGCGTTCGGTGCTGACCGTCCTTGGCGGCAAGATCGTCTATGGCGAGGGCGATTTCGGTCCGCTGGCGCCGGTCGCGCCCAAGGCCATGCCCGACTGGTCGCCGGTCGCGACCTTCGGCGGTTATTACCGCAAGCCCGAAACCGCGCAGAAGCTCGCCTCCGCCTGTGGTTGTCATGCGTCTTGCGGCGTCCATGGGCACGATCATGCCGCCGCGCTCGGCGCATCGGTGCCCGCCGCCGATGTCCAGAGCTTCTGGGGTGCGCTTGGCTGCGGCTGCTGGGCCGTCTGATTTCGCTCTTCACCCCCCGACTTTTCCAAAGGACGCGAACCATGACCTCCTTCAAGATCCTGTTGGCCGCCAGCCTGATCGGTGTCGGCACGATGACAGGCGCAGGCGCGCCCGCCGCCACCGCACCCGCCGCCACCAGCTATGCCGTCGGGCCGCAATATGACACCACCCATGTCTATGTGCCGGAGGCGGACTTCGACCGCTTCGTCACCAGCTTTTCCGCGACCTTCGGCGGCACCGCCAGCAAGCAGGGCGAATTCCAGGTCACGCCGACGCCCAGCCTCACCAAGTCGCAACTGGTGCTGACGCCCGCGGGCACGGTGTCCGTCTTCGGTTTCAGGACGCCCATTCCCTATCCCTTCGGGGCCGAGCGGACGGGCTATCTGGTGACGGACATGGACGGTGCGGTCGGCGCGGCGCTGAAAAATGGCGCGACCCGGCTGATCACGACCTTCCCCGATCCCATCGGTCGCGATGTCGTGGTCCAGTGGCCGGGCGGGGTGAACATGCAGCTTTACTGGCACACGGCCAGGCCCAGCTATGCGCCGCTGGCCAGCGTGCCGGAAAACCGGGTGTATCTCACCGCCGATGCGGCCGATTCCTTCATCGCGCACTGGATCGGTTTTTCGCATGGCCGGATCGTCGCCGATGAAAAGGCGGCGCCGGGCGCAGAGGTGGGGCAGCCCGGCAAGGCGATCCGCCGGGTCCGGATCGAAAGCGGCTATGGCAGGATGCTGGTGCTGGTGTCCGATGGCCAGCTGCCCTGGCCCTATGGCCGCGACATGACCGGTTATGAGGTGGCCGATCTATCCGCGACCCTGGCAAAGGCGACGGCGGCGGGCGTCGAGACCCTGGTGCCGGCCCATGACGCCGGAGGCCGCAGGGCCGCGATGGTGCGCTTTCCGGGCGGGTACATCGCCGAAATCCATCAGGGCGCCGCACGATGAGCGCGCGGCCTATCTCCTCCCGCGCCCCCCGGTTCGTGGAGACCGTGCTTGACTGGCGGATGACGGGCCTGGTGGCGCGCTTCGCCCTTACCAGCGCCTATCTGCTGGGCGGCATCGCCAAGCTGACGGACGTTCCGGGCGCGGTCGCCGAGCAGGCGCATTTCGGCATGCCCGCGCCCGCGCTGTTCGCCGCGCTCACGATCGCGGTGGAACTGATCGGCTCTGTATTGATCCTGTCGGGCCGCATGGTCTGGCTGGGCGCGGGGATGCTCGGGGTCTTCACCGGGCTTGCGGCGATCACCGCCAATGCCTTCTGGTCGATGACCGGGCAGGCGCGGTTCATGGCGACCAATGCCTTTTTCGAGCATGTCGGCCTGATCGGCGGCTTCGTCCTGGTGGCCATGCTTTCCCGTCGGCAGCCGACCAATGGCTAGAGTTGCGGCTGTCCTGGGCCTTCTGCCGCTCGCGCTGGCGGCCATGCCCGCCCATGCGCAGGACGGCGAGGCCTGGCAGGCGCCGACGCTGACGATCACCCGCTATGACGAGGACTGGTCGAAACTCGCCGATCCCGCCTCGGGCACCGGGCACTGGACCGAGACGCTGAAATATATCCCGCTGAACGAGAGCGGGCGCGAGGGCGGCAGCATCTGGATCGGCACCGGGACGGAGCTTCGTCTGCGGCAGGAAAGCTATCGCGACAATCTCTGGGGCGGCGCGGCCGCGCCGGATGACGGCTATCTCTGGTTGCGGGCGATGCCCTATGTCGACCTGCATGTCGGGGCGGCCCGCGCCTTCGTCCAGCCCATTGCGGCCTATGCGATGGGCGTCGCGCCCTCCGCCGGGCCGATCGACCGGACCGGCGTCGACCTGCTGCAGGGCTTTGCCGAGGTGACGCTGCCGGTCGATGCCGCCACGGCCATCACGCTGCGCGGCGGGCGGCAGATGCTGTCGCTGGGGACGGAGCGCCTCATCGGTACGCGCTATGGCCCCAATGTGCCGCTCGCCTTCGATGGCGCGCGGGCGGACATCACCCATGGCGCGGCAAGGCTCAGCCTGTTCGCCGTCAACCCCGTAACCCCCGGCACCGGCGATTTCGACGATCGCACGTCGTCCACCAGGGCGCTTTGGGGCGCCTATGCGGCGCTGCCCGGCGTCGACCTCTATTATCTGCATTATCGCAACCGTGCGGCGCTGTTCGGCGGCGTATCCGGGCGCGAGGAACGGCACAGCATCGGCGCGCGGGCGCATGGGGCATCGGGCCCGTGGAGCTGGAATGTCGAGGGTGTCGTGCAGCTTGGCCGCTTTGCCGGGCAGGAGATCCGCGCCTGGACGCTGGGGACGGAGGTTGCGCGCAGCTTCCCGTCCGCGCCGTTCCGCCCGCGCGCGACGATGCGCGTCAACATCGTCAGCGGCGACCGTGATGCGCGGGATGGCCGGCTGGGCACCTTCAACGCACTGTTTCCCAAGGGCAAATATTTCGGCGAGCTGTCGCCCGTCGGCCCCTCCAACATCATCAACATGCACTCCGGCGTGACGCTGGCGCTGCGCGACACCCTGTCGCTGAGCATCGCGGGCATGGCCTATTGGCGCTACACGCGCGGGGACGGTATCTATGATATTCCCGGCAACCTGATCCGGCCGGCGGGCCATGCCACGTCCCGCTTCGTCGGCAAGGAAGTCGAGGCGAGCCTCAGCTGGCAGGCGACGCCCGAACTGGAACTCTCGACCTCGCTTTCGGCTTTCGATGCCGGTGGTTTCCTGCGCCAGTCCGGGCGCGCGAAGACCATCGGCATGCTGGGGCTGGAGGCCAATTACCGGATATGAGCCGAGCGGATGTCCGTTCGATTATCTTGAATGAACGCCCGCATTTTATCTGGATGTTTTGCAGAAATGGTCGGGCCTAGAGCGGTTCGCGGCCAGTCCATCCATTCATCGGCCATCCATTTATTGGGAGACAGACATGACCGCCGCCAAGCCCACCACCGCGCCGCTTTCCTGGCTGCTCCTGCTGCTGTCGGTCACGACCGGCATGGTCGATGCGATCAGCGTGCTTGGCCTCGGCAAGGTCTTCACCGCCAATATGACCGGCAATATCGTCTTCCTGGGCTTTGCCGCCGCCGGCACGCCGGGGTTTCGCGCACCGCTCTATATCCTTGCGATCGCGGCCTTCCTGTTCGGCGCGCTGGTCGCCGGACGGGTGGGGAAGGGATATGCCGGCCTGCCGCTGCGCCGCTGGCTGCTCTCCGCCGCGGTGGTCGAGACGGGCCTGCTGTGGATCGCGGCGATCTTTGCCATCGGCCTGGATATCGCCAGCCAGTCGCCGGCCCACGGCGTCTATGCCGTCATCGCGCTGACCGGCCTTGCCATGGGGTTCCGCAATGCGACGATCCGGCAGTTGAAGGTGCCCGATCTCACGACCACGGTGCTGACGCTGACCCTGACGGGGATCGCGGCGGACTCGTCGCTGGCGGGCGGCGGCAATCCGAACTGGGCGAAGCGGCTGGGCGCCGTCGCGGCGATCTTCGTGGGGGCGGCATTCGGCGCGGTGCTGGTCGCGCGGGTAGGGCTTGCGCCGCCGCTGCTGATCGCCGGCCTGCTGGTGCTTCTGGGCACCATTGCCTGCGCCCTGCACCCGGCCTCGGCGGCACCCACTGCCTAGAGCGTTTTCACATTGAGCGAAAACGCTCTGGTCTTTGTTGCCGCATTTTCGAACCGGATGACCGTTTTACGGTCATCCTGAAAACGCTCTAGATGTCGCCCATGCCCTCCAGCTCCCGGTCGACCTGCCCCATGATGACGAACTGGTCGAGCAGCCAGGAGGCGGCGGGGCCGGGGGGCGTGTCGCGCCGCCATACGCCGGCGAAGCGATAGGTGCCGCCCGGATGGTCCGGCATGGCGAGGCGGATCAGCGTGCCCGCGACCAGATCGTCCTCGATCATCGGCAGCGGCATATTGCCCCAGCCGATGCCCTCGCGCAGCAGGTCGTGCTTGGCGCCAAGGTCGGCGAGGCGCCAGGTCTTGGGGCTCATCACCGAATAATCCTGCCCCTCGGTGAAGCGCGAACGATCGGTGAGTACCAGCTGGGTATAGTCGCGGCCCGCGCCCGGCGCGATGCGGTCCATGCGCCCCAATGGGTGATCCGGCGCGGCGACGGGCACCATCGGCACGGAGCCGGCGGCGATGCATTCCACGCCCTCGATTCCCGCAGCCAGCGGCCCTGAAATGCCGATCACGGCCTTGCGGTCCAGCACCATCGCGGTGATCGCCCCCAGCGCTTCCATATGCAGGCGCAGCTGGACGGTCGGAAATTCCTCTGCGAAGGCGCGCAGCACGCGGCCCAGCCGCTCGCTCGGCAGCATGACATCGACGGCAAGGTCGACTTCCGCCTCCAGCCCGTCGAGCAGGCCCTTCACCTTCGCGCGCAGCCTGTCGATGCCCTGGCTCACCGCGCGCGCTTCTGCCAGCACGGCGCGGCCCGCCACGGTCAGCCTGGGCTTGCGCGTGCCTTCGCGCTCGAACAGGAGCATCCCCAACTGGGTTTCCAGATTGGCGATGCCATAGCTGATGACGGACACCGCACGGTTGAGCCTGCGGCCCGCCGCGGCGAAACTGCCGGTATCGACAATGGCGAGGAAGATGCGGAGTTGATCGAAGGTGGGGGTGCCGGGATTGTTCACTGTTCCATTCTCTCGAACGTTTCGAATGAATTTATCCCTCTGATCCGCAAAGCTGGCAATCCCTAAATCGTCTTCAACGGCGCGGCACCGGTCGCGCGCAATGGAGACTTAACATGATCGAACTTCGTCCCTTCGACAGCCTTGGCGGCGCCAATCACGGCTGGCTCGATGCCAAGCATCACTTCTCATTCGCCGGTTATCACGATCCGGCCCGGATGCACTGGGGCAACCTGCGCGTCTGGAACGACGACACGATCGCGCCGCAGACCGGCTTTCCGCCGCACCCGCATCGCGACATGGAGATCATCACCTATGTCCGCGAGGGCGCGATCACGCATCAGGACAGCCTGGGCAACAAGGGCCGCACCGAGGCGGGCGACGTTCAGGTGATGTCGGCCGGCAACGGCATCCGCCATTCGGAATATAATATGGAGGATGTGACGACCAGGATCTTCCAGATCTGGATCGTCCCCACCCGCAGCGGCGAGGAACCCGCATGGGGCGCACGGCCTTTCCCCAAGGGCGAGCGTTCGGGCCATTTCGTCACGCTCGCTTCGGGTTATGAGAATGACAATGACGCGCTGCCGATCCGCACCGATGCGCGGGTGGTAGCCGCCACGCTGAAGGCCGGCGAGAGCGCGGACTATCCGCTGGGCAAGGACCGCAAGGCCTATCTGGTCCCCGCCACCGGCGCGGTGCAGATCGGCGAAGTGCGCGTCAATGCCCGTGACGGCGCGGCGATCAGCGATCTGGACGTGCTGACCGTGACCGCGATCGAGGACAGCGAGATCGTTCTTGTCGACGCGGCATGAATGACCGGGCGCATGTCGGCTCCCCTTGGCCGGCATGCGCCCACATTTCGATTTTATCGAACATTTTGCACGATCTTTTCCAGCTGATCCGGAAAGCAGCCCGCTGCTACATCGGCGTCATCCCAACCCATATCCAATCCCGAACAGGAGGCCAGAGATGCTCGATATTGCCAAGCCCCGCCTGACCGATGCCGAATGGGATCGGGTGAAAAGCACGCTGAGCGCGGTGTCCGATTGCGGATGCGGCACGCCGTCCGCCAAGGCATCGCGGCCTTCCATCCTCGGCCGCGCCGTCAACCGGCTGATCGGGGAAGCCAGGCCCAGGCCCGCTTTGCCGCCGCAGCTGGAGGCGGTCCGCACCTTCCTGTGCGAAAGCGGCCGCAGCCACAGCCTGGCCGAACAGCATATCCCGACCCTTTCGGCGCAGGGCTTCACCCGCGCCCAGATCGAGGCGATGGCGCTGCTCGGCGCCTGACCCTAAAACCCTTTCAGACAAGGACGAGTCCCATGAGCATCCGTTCCAGCGACATCGAAGGCGTAGACCTCGTCATCCTGCCCCCCGTGCGCGATCTGGGGGACGGCTTTGAAGTGCGCCGCGCCCTGCCTTCGGCGCATCGCCGCATGGTCGGCCCGTTCATCTTCTTCGACCAGATGGGGCCTGCCGCCTTCGACAGCGGTGAGGGGCTGGACGTTCGCCCGCATCCGCATATCGGCCTCGCGACCGTCACCTACCTGTTGGAAGGCGAGATATTGCACCGGGATTCGCTGGGGTCGCTCCAGCCGATCCGTCCGGGCGAGGTCAACTGGATGACGGCGGGCAAGGGCATCGTCCATTCCGAGCGGACCGGCCCGGAGGTGCGGGCATCGGGCGGCAGGCTCTTCGGCCTCCAGACCTGGGTGGCGTTGCCCCGCCGGGACGAGGAAGTCGATCCCGGCTTCGCGCATCACAAGGCGGACGAGATTCCCTCGGCCGAGGATGCCGGCATGCGCCTGACGCTGATCGCGGGCAGCGCGGACGGTCTGGTCTCGCCGATCAGGACCTTCTCCGACATGGTCTATGCCGATATCGCGATGATCGACGGCGCGCGCTATCAGCTGAAGGCCGAGCATGTCGAACGCGCCATCTATGTCGTGGCGGGCGCGGTGGAGGTGATCGGCCAGGCCGGCGGTTTCGCGACCGGCGAACTGGTGATCTTCAAGCCCGGCGCCGAAATCGTCCTGCGGGCGAAGGGCGGCGCGCGGCTGATGCTGCTGGGCGGGGAGCCGCTGCCCGAGAAGCGGCATATCTTCTGGAATTTCGTGTCGTCCGACCCCGAACGGATCGAACAGGCCAAGGCCGACTGGCAGGCCCGGCGTTTCGCGCCCGTCCCGGACGAACATGAATTCACCCCGCTTCCCGCCTGACTCCCAACCACAAAGGAACATCATCATGGCCCATGGCACCGCCCATATCGGCAAGGATCGCTATCGCACCGAAATCGAGGTCGGCGGCCACCGCCTGACCGCCGACGAGCCCGCCGCGCTGGGCGGGCAGGGCGTCGGCCCGGCGCCCTACGACCTGATCCTTGCCGGGCTTGGCGCCTGCACGGCGATCACGCTGCGCATGTATGCCGACCGCAAGCAATGGCCGCTCGACACGGTGGACGTGTCCTTGCGGCTGACCGGCGGGCCGGGCGAACTGCGGATCGAGCGGGTGTTGGCGATCGGCGGCCTGGATGCCGAGCAGAATGCGCGGCTCGCCGATATCGCCGAGCGCACGCCCGTCACCTTGACACTGAAGGGCGGCATCCCGATTCATACCCGTCTCGCCTGATCCCGGAACCGGAGCCGCCATCCATGCCTATCCAGCCCTTTGCATTCACCGGCGCGCAGGGGCATGCCGTGTCCGGCCGGATCGAAATGCCCGAGGGGCGCGTGCGGGGATGGGCGATCTTTGCCCATTGCTTCACCTGCGGGAAGGACAATCTGGCCGCCGTCCGCATCGCGCGGGCGCTGGCCGGCACCGGCATCGGCGTGCTGCGGTTCGATTTCGCGGGCCTTGGCGAAAGCGGCGGCGACTTTGCCCGGTCCAGCTTTTCGGAGAATGTCAGCGATCTGATGACCGCGGCCGATGCGATGGCGGCGGCGGGCATGACGCCCTCCCTGCTCATCGGCCATAGCCTGGGCGGCGCGGCGGTGCTGGCGGCGGCGGGCGACCTGCCCTCGGTCAAGGCGGTGGCGACGATCGCCGCGCCGTTCGACGTGTCCCTCGCGCTCAAGCAGTTCGATCCCGCCGCGCTGGAAGAGATCGAGGCGAAGGGGGAAGCGCATGCGCACCTTGCCGGCCGGCCTTTCCGTATCGGCAAGGGCTTCATCGACGA
The DNA here is from genome assembly GCF_037154135.1 of Sphingobium aquiterrae. Lineage (NCBI taxonomy): Bacteria > Pseudomonadati > Pseudomonadota > Alphaproteobacteria > Sphingomonadales > Sphingobiaceae > Sphingobium > Sphingobium aquiterrae. The sequence goes on along the minus strand of NZ_JBANFL010000011.1, from coordinate 86,758 downwards.
TTTGCGATCGCATGACCTTGGCGCGCGGATCGCGGCGCTGCACCGGCCGCTGCTGGTGATGCACGCGCCGCTGGACGATACCGTCGGCGCCGACAATGCGACCCGCATCTTCGTCGCCGCGCGTCATCCCAAGAGTTTCATCTCGCTGGACGATGCCGATCACCTGCTGTCGCGCAAGGCCGATGCCGATTATGCCGCCGGGATCATCGCGACATGGGCCGCGCGCTATCTGCCGCCGCTTGCCGATCAGCCCGCGCTGCCCACGGATGTCGAGGCGGAGGAAACGGGCAATGGCAAGTTCCAGGTCGCGATCAGTGCCGGGGGCGTGCGTTTCCTTGCCGATGAGCCCGAAAGCGTGGGCGGGCTGGGATCGGGGCCGTCCCCCTATGATCTGCTGTCGGCTGCGCTTGCGACCTGCACCACGATGACGCTGCGCCTCTATGCCGATGGCAAGGGGCTGCCGGTCACGCGCATCCGCACTGCAGTGGGCCATCGGCGGGAGGCGGGGGCCGACATGCCCGACCTGTTCAGCCGCCGGATCGCGATCGAGGGGCCGGTCAATGACGATCAGCGCGCGCGCATGCTGGAGATCGCGGATCGCTGCCCCGTCCATCGCTCGCTGGAACGGGGCGCGCGCTTCGATACGGCGCTGGGCGAGCCCCCGGCCAGCGCCGAGCCGGCGGAAGAGCATATGCAGGCGATGGAGGGTATCGTCGGCGCGGACGTTTAACCCCCTGAAAGACGCAAGGTCCGGCGCCATCGCCAGGTTCGGGAGCAACCGGGCCGATGGCGCGAAGGGCCTTGAGACGCCGACGAAATTTCAAGGGACCACGGATCATGAACCATCGCTTCCTCCTGTCTGGCCTGCTTTTGCCGCGCTTCCTCCTGCTGTTCGGCGCTGCGTTCATCGCGGTTCCGGCATTGGGGCAAGGCACGGACGCCGCCCGCGCCGCGCATGACAGGGCGATCGTGCTCGACACCCATTTCGACACGCCCGCCAATCTGGGCCGGCCGGGCTGGAGCATCATGGATCGCCACAGCTATGGCGAGGATGGCGATCAGGTCGATTATCCCCGCATGGTCGAGGGCGGCGTGGATGGCGGCTTTTTCGCGATCTACACGCCGCAGGGGCCGCGCACGCCGGAGGGGGACAGGCTGGCGCGCGACAACGCCATCGTGCGCGCCGTGCAGATCCGCGAGATGATCGCCAGGCATTCGGATGTGTTCGAACTGGCGCTGACGGCGGACGACGCCATCCGCATCGCCGCTGCGGGCAAGCGCTTCGTCTTCCTGAGCATGGAAAACGGCTCTCCGTTCGAGGCCGACCTCAGCCTGATGCGCAGCTTCCGCGCGCTGGGCGTGACGATGGCGAGCCCGGCGCATTTCCTGAACAACGACCTGGCCGACAGCGCCACCGATCCCAAGGGCGCGGAATGGCATGGGCTTTCCCCCAGGGGCAGGGAGTTCGTGGCGGAGGCCAATCGCCTTGGCATCGTGGTGGATGCGTCGCATTCCTCGGACGAATCCCTGCGGCAGATGGTGACGCTGTCGAAGGCGCCGATCATCCTTTCCCATTCCGGCATGCGCGCGATCTTCGACCATCCGCGCAACGTGACGGATGAGGACGCGAAGCTGCTCGCGGCCAAGGGCGGCGTCATTCAGATCAACGCGTTCAGCAGCTACATGATCGCCCAGCCGAAAATCCCCGAGCGCGACGCGGCGATGAAGGCGCTGATGGCGAAATTTGCCGCCATGGGAACGCCGACGGCCGATCGGCGCAAGGCCCTGATGGCCGAGCGCAAGGCGATCGACGCGCGCTGGCCGGTGCCGCGCGCGACCTTTGACGATTTCATGAAGCACATGCTCCACGCCATCGCGCTGGTGGGCGTGGACCATGTCGGCGTCAGCGGCGATTTCGATGGCGGCGGGGGCATCGACGGTCTGGAGGACGTCACCGATTATCCCAAGGTAACGGCGGCGCTGCTCAAGGCCGGCTACACGCCCGCCGATGTTGCGAAGATCTGGGGCGGCAACGCGCTGCGCGTCGTGCGCGAGGCGCAGGCCGCGGCCGATCCCGCGGCCATCCCGGCGGTGCCGGTCACGCGCTAGCGCCGCTGCAGCGCGCGGGCGGTCAGCGAGCAGATGGCCGCCCAGCTGCCGCCCACGCACCAGCCGGCGATGACGTCGCTGGGCCAGTGAACGCCCAGATAGACCCGCGAAAACCCGATCATGAGCGTCAGTGCGACGGCGACCGACATGATATAGGCCCGCGCTCGCTGATCGGGCTGCGCGCCGGCGAGCAGGGTGCCGAGCGTCAGATAGGCGATGGCCGAATTCATCGCATGCCCGCTCGGGAAGCTGGCGGTATGCACGTCGACCAGATGCGCGACCAGATTGGGCCGGGGCCGCGCAAAGCCGGATTTGAGCAGGCTGGCCAGCAGCGCGCCGCCTTCGACCGCGACGATCAGGAAGAGCGCCGTCCCCGCCCGTCTGCGCGCCCAGAGATAGCCCGCGGCGAGCAGGGTGATGAGTGTCAGCACCGTCACCCCGCCAAGCGACGTCAGGTCGATCACGGCGACCTTCAGCCAGCCCGGCCCGACCGGAACGGACGGGTCCGCGGCGCTGCGAAGGCTGCGCAATATGACCCTGTCGAAGGCCAGGGTATCGCCCTCCACGATCTCGGACGCGATCTTGAGGAAGATGAAGATCGCAACCGCGAGCAGCAGGAAGACCAGCAGGATGCGGTTGTCGACCCGCTTGCCCCATTTTTTGCCGAAGGGAGAAACCATGGGGAAAGCTCGCAAATCCGATGTGGCGGGAACGTTATTCTACGCTGTCGGCTGCGACATTGGCCAGCCTTCCGTCATTTGTCGCGCCCATAGATATCGTCGCGAAAGGCAATGCCGCCGTCCGTCGCCGTGGCGGTGATATAGGTGAGGTACACCGGCACCTGCACGGGCAGGGGCACGGCCTGCTCCGGCGCGCCCGAGGCGGCGCGGATCGGCTTCTGCAACAGCCAGCGGCCCAGTTCGCCGGCATTTTCCAGCCGGATGCAGCCATTGCTCAAATGGCGATCGCTCTTCTTGAACAGCGCCCGGTTGGGCGTGTCGTGCAGATAGATGCCCTCGTCATTGGGGAACAGGAATTTGACCCGCCCCATCGAATTGGCGCCGCCGGGCAGTTCGCGCAGGCGCACTTCCTGCTTGCCCGATGCCACCGCCGTCCAGTCGATCGAGGATGCGGCCAGCGTGCGCGGCGCGGCGCTCCAGTCCGACAGCGCCTCTATGCGCATGGAGGCGAGCGTCCTGCCCGCCAGGATCTTGGGCGCGATGTTCTGCCGCGCGAGATAGGTGGGGATGTTCCAATAGGGATTGAGGATCGCCCATTGCAGCCGCCCGGCGAGCATGGGGGTCTGCGTTTCCGCGGCGCCCACCACCACGCGCATCGTCCCCACCTGCTTGCCGGCCTGATAATACCAGAGCTGGCCGGAAGAGGCGTCCACCACGACATGACTGGTCCACGGGCCGGGGAGCAGCCGGGCGCGGTCCAGGTTGAGGTGCAGGCGGGCCATCTCCTCCGGCGCTGCGCCCTGCTTCTCCGCGCGGGCAAGCAGCTGGCGCAGGCGCACATAATGCGGGCTCATCCAGCCCATGTCGGACACATAATCCGCGAACGACTTGGGAAAGGTCGCCGCCTGCAGCACCGTTTCCGGCCGCAACCGCTTCGGCTTGAGCGCGCGGTCGGCATAGGTCATGCGCACGGCGCCGGGCCGGCGCTGATCCTGCACATAGCGGACAAAGGCGGCCGACAGCGCGAGTTCGGCGCGGGCGAGGCCGTCCGGATCGCCGCTGCGCGCACGCCCGATGGCTTCGATCAGCGTGTCGACGCGGTAGGATGAGGGACGCAGCCCGTCATAATGCGCGGTCTTGAGGAAGCCGACGAACATGGAGCCCGCAGGGCCGATCTGCCCATCCTGCACCCAGAGCGGGCGGAAGCGCCGCCCGGCGTAGAACCGCCTGAACGAACCGCCGGCTTCTTCCCGGATGGCAAGGGGGAGGGCGTCCAGAGGGGCTTGCTGTGCAACCTGCTGAGCCGCCGGCGCGGGCGCTTCTGCGGGCGCGGGCATGGCGAAGGACGGCGGAATCCCGCCGAGGCCCAGCATTGCAATGGCACATAGGAAGGTGAGGGGAGTGCGGCGTCGCCGCACTCCCGTAAATGCAGCAATCAGCCCCGTTCCCCCTTGCGCGTCGGCGCGGGCGGCGGCGGGGGCGGCGCAGGTGGCGCATAGGGATGGTAGATGCCGTCCGACGTGTAATAGCCATCGACCATGCCGTCGCCATCCCGGTCCGCGGCGGTGCTGCCCGCGACCGAGCCGGGTGGTGGCGGAGGCGGCGCCGCGACATATTCCTTCTTGGAGCAGGCGGTGAGCGCCAGTGCGCCAAGACCAGCCAGCATGATGGGTTGCAAACGCATATCTCTTCCCTTTCAGCGTGGCGGGCGATGCCCGTCCACGAATGATCCACCCCTGTAACTTGAGAGAGCCTGCCCCGAGGCGCGGGTCATCCGTCCAGCGACCAATGGTGCGGTGGACAGGATAGTCGGTTTCCGGGGCGCGGAGGGCGGGCGTTATGCGCGCCCGGAAACAGGCTCAGGAAAGCTCGGGGCCTCGTTCCGGCTGCGTGGCTCCGTTTTCTGCGGATGCATGTGCCGCCGGTCGCCAGAACAGCAGCATTGCCGTGGGCACGATCATGGTGTTGATCAGGTCGTGGAGCGAGGAGCCAAGATCGCTTTCCACGCTCCCCGCGGGGCGGGACATGTCCAGCGCTTCATTGGCCAGTTCAAGGCCGAGCAGGAAAAACCAGGCCAGCAGCATGGGCGAACGGCCGCGCAAGAAGCGGTTGAGCGCGATGAACAGCAGCATCCCCACCTGCGCATGCAGGGAGTCGGAGCTGAAGCCCACCACATGTTCGATCTGCATCTTGATCTGGCTCCAGACCAGCGCGACCGTGGCGATGCTCATGCCCGCGCCGGCGCCCGACCGGCACAGGCGCGCGCGACCCGCTCCACCGCACCGGCCGATGGCTGGGTGCCGTCACCGATCAGCAGGATCGCGCCCTGGCCGTCGCATTCCATCTCCGGCTGGAGGGTCAGGACATGTGCTGCTTCCGGGCGCATGTAGCGGCGGCACCACCGGCCTGTCGCGATCGGCGCGAAGCGACCGCGCAGGGCACGGAACAGGATATGGACATGGTCCTGACGGAAGCGGATCGCCGATGGGCTCTCATCCTCGATGTCCCAGTCCGCCGGAATGAGCAGGCGCACGGAACCGGGCGCGACGCTCGACCAATGGTCCGCAATCATCAGGCCGCTGCCGGGCAGATGCGTTGCGATCCGCCGCACGCTCCCCTCCGGCATGGTCAGCGCGCCGCCGACCGCATCGGGGGCCAGCCCCTGCAGCTCGTCCGGGTCCAGCAGGCGCGCGCTGTTCATCCGGCCGACCTTGAAACAACCCAGATATTCCACCGGCTCCTGGTCGATGAAGCGCGGGCCGTTGTGGCTGGCCGCGGAACGCTCGAAGCTGCGATCGGCGCCGGTCGAATATTGGGCGGTGCCCGGATCTACGATGAGGCGCCGGCCTTCGACGTCAAGCTCGATGGAGAGGAAGTCGGCATGGCCATGCCCCGGATTCCATGACGGGCCGATCGCGCCCGCATCCAGCCAGAGCGAGAAGCGGTCGGCGCGCAGGCGGGCATAGCCGGCATCGGGCAGGATGGCGGGCAATGCCGCGTCCGTCGCGACCGTGCCGAGGATCGCGCCGGCCGGCGGCACCTCCTCTGTCCAGCTGTCGTTGAACAGCGCGATCTCGCCGTCGTCATGGGTCATGAACGCCCATGCCCGCGCGGCCGCCGTCGCGCTCTTCGCCGCCAGGGCGCGGGTGCGGGGCGAGAGGAACGGGGCTTCGGCAAAGATGCGCAGCGACATCACGGTCAGCCCCTGATACATGGCCGATCGTTCGATCTGCATCCCGTCCGGCAGCACCGTATCCCCGACGATGGCGGAGACGGCGCGGTCCAGTTGCGCGGCAAGATCGGCGGGCAGGCCGCCAGCGGCGATGCCATAGAGGCACAGCGCCGCCAGATTGCGCTCGGTATGGTTGTTGCGCAGGTCATGTTCGACATTGTCGAGGACGAAGGCGGCGTCGCGGCGGATGAAGGCGCGCAGGCGGGCATCGAGTTCAGGGGCAAGGGTCTGCGGTTTTGCAAGCGCCAGTCCGCTCAGCATCGCCAGGATGCGGTGCGACGCGCCATAGGGGGACCACATGCCCTTGAATGCGTCCGGATGGCTGAAGCTCGCGGCCTGCTCGAAGCGGTCGATCAGGGCGAGCGCGGTGGCATGATGCGCCGGATCGCCGCGCGCGACCAGGGAATGGATCACCTCGCACTGACAGAGTTTCATCCGCCAGAGATGATGGTCATTTTCCCTGGCCAGCCGGTGATACCAGTCGATGGCTTCGATGGCGCCGAAATCCACGGTTTCGCCGAGCAGCGTGAACCGCCCCCGCGCAGCATTGTCCGGCGCGTGTGCATCGGCTTCATAATAGGCGCCGATGAAGCCGGCTAGGCCAGTGGGCACGGCATCCGGGGCCGACAGCGGGGGCAATTGCACGCTCTGCTTCTCAAGCCGCGCGCCATAGGCCGAGGCGATGCGGGGCGCGACGCGATTGCGAAGCTGACGCCGGATCTGATGCACAAGCATCTGCAGCGAAATTCTGGAAGCGGCGCGCGCAGTTACTGATATTTTCATGTATTATTCTTGATATTATTGTTGATCACGGCAAATATATCCTAATATATGTCAGGAATATTATCGAAATAGGTCTGGATATTTTTATGGATCATGCTGTCCAGAAGATCGAAATATTTGGAGGGGCGGAATATGTTTATGCTGCGCCTTCCAGAAACGCGTTTCGGTTCGACCGTCGCAATGGCTGTGTCGTCATGACCGTCAGGCCCGGCGACCGGGCGGGCTATGACCGCGCGCGGGGGCGGCCCTTCGAGCGTGCGGAGCTGCTCAGCCGTTTCGTCCTGCCCTTCGGCCGGCCGACGACCATCCGCTATTTCCAGTATATCGCACCCGGCAGCACCGCGAATGTGCCGGCGATCATCGGTCAGCTGCACAATTCCGCCGAAGCGGAGGAGCGGCCCCTGCCGGCGATCATCGCCATGCAGGCGCAGCATGGCGTTCAGCGCATCCTCACCCATGCGGTGCCGGAGCGGCTGGCGCCGAAGGCGCCGGTGTCGATGGTCCGGTGGTCGGCGCCACAGACTGTCGGGCGCTGGGTCCATTGGATCTGGGAAATCACGCCCGATCCGCTGTCCGGCCACCTCCGCGTCTGGCGCGACGGCGCGTCGATTGTCGATGCGGCCATGCCGCTGGGCTATAATGACCCGCGTGGGCCCTATTGGCAGTTCGGAATCTACCGCGTGCGGGATGTGGGCGTGATGCGCGTCGCCTATGCCGATGTGACGATCCGGCCGGGCGCTGCCGGTCCCATCGGGGAAACTCCGCCGCCGCCCCGATGCTCGGTGGAGCCGGTGGGGTAGGGCGACGACGGAGCCGGGGCGGATGCGCTGCAGACCCGGCAATGTGCCGTCCTGACGGGCCTCTGGCAGGAGGAAGCCTGCCAGCAGGGCACCCACCGCCTCTAGAAAGAGAATGCGGACCGGATAATCGACGCAGGAATGGAGCAGCAGCAGGATCAGGCCCGCCAGCGCGGCCCAGCCCAGCTGCGCCCCGCTGCCCGAGCGGCGTCGCAACGCCCATGTCGCGAGGGCCAGCCACAGCAGGCCAAGGACGAGGAGCAACGCCGCCGGCGCGCCGCCCTCCAGGACGAACTCCAGAAAGTCGTTATGGGCATGATTGGGGTAATAGGGGCTGACATCGGCCAGGCGCTCGACGGAGCGGTAGACCGGCACGAACGTCCCCATGCCCGATCCGGCGGGCCAATAGTCGGCGATGGCGCGCAGCGTGCCGCGCCAATAGGCTAGGCGGTCGACATTGCCGCTCTCAAGCCGGTTGAGCGTATGGGCGACCACGCCGTTCAGGCGCAGCAGCAGCATGACGCCGCCCGCCGCGACAAGCAGAATGGCCGGCGCCAGCCATCGCGCCCGCTTGTCCGGCATGCCGAGCAGGAGCAACGCCGCCGCCAGCAGGCTGACGGGCAACAGGATCAGGCCCATGCGGGAGGTGGTGGCCAGCACGCCCGCGGCAAAGGGCAGGCACAGCATCGGCATCAGCCAGCGCCACGGGGCATGTTCGGCATGGCCCTTGCCGCTTGCCGCCGCCAGCGGGATGGCGATCAGCAGCAGCGTCGCCTGATGATTGCGGTTGGCGAACAGGCCGGTGGGATATCCGGCATGGGCAGAGGGATAGATCACGCCCCATTGCCCGGCTGTCACCAGTTGCAGCGCGCCGACCGCAAGGCTGATGAGCGCGAGCAGGACAACCAACTGCGCCAGCATCAGCCTGTCGCGCTGCCCCAGATGGAGGACCGCCACCAGCATCGCCGCGCCGGGCAGCAGCCCCGTCAGCCATCGGAGCGTCGCGGCGGGATCGAGGCTGAGCGGACGGGCGCCATGCCCCTGGCCAAGGGCATCGAGGATCTCGGCGCCCAGGCCATGGCCGGGCAGGTTCCGCCAGAAGCCAGGAGGCAGGGGGATGAGCTGGAACAGGGGCAGGGCGAAGGCGAGCGCGATCAGGCCAAGCGGTTGCCAGCCTGCCCGGTCGGGCTGTCCGCCTGCGAAGCCGGCCGCATAATAGCCCGCCACCGGCAGCGCGGCGAGCTTTAACAGCGTCTCGTTCAGCACATAATCGCTGCCGCCGCCGCTCAGCAGGAAACAGAGGATGAGGAGCAGTGCCGCCGGCATGGCATCCGCCCGGTCCTTCAGCAGGCCGACAGGGCGGGCGCTCATTGCAGCGCCTCCACCTGATCGCGGGTCGCGGGCGTGATGCCGGCATCCGACAGCAGGAGGTCGACCGCGCCGCCCTGCGTGACCCGCCGGGTCTGGAGCGCAAGCTGCTGGGCCACGCAGCCCGACGAGGGGATGGAGAACAGCCAGCCCACCGCTCCGGCACGCGGCGGCAAGGCGATGACCGGCAGCCGCTGCCGTGCGGGCAGGCAGGAGACCGCCCAGCCGATCTGGCCGTTGCGTAGCGGCCAGTCGTCGGATGCGCGGGATGCGATGCGATAGATGCCGGGGGCGAGCGATATCGTGCGCTCCAGCAGCGTGCCGAAGGTGCTGCCATCCATCCTGATGCGCACCCCTGCCGGCTCCGGCAGGATTTCCGCGCCGGCCACGCGACCCACGCGCCACTCGAAGGGGGCGATGCGGTCGGCGGCCAGCAGCAGGTCGATCTCCGCAAAGCTGCCGGCCGGCGCCTGCGCGGACGAAGGGGCACCCATGGCGCGCACCCACAGGGCGCCTGCCCGCGCATATTCTCCCGCTGCGACGAGGCGCCGCACATAGGGGAGGATTTCGTCGCGCGGAGAGAGGGCGCGCGCGGCCATCAACCGATCGAGCAGCGCCTCATGGCCTTGCGTCATCCCATCGTCGATCCCGGCGACATCCTGGAAGAAGGCCGCCCGCCATGGCGGTGCGTCCGCCAGCCGGGCGACGATCGCGTCCCGCCCGTCCGGGTCGATCGCCAGCGCATGCAGGACGGGGAAGAGCCGCGTCGCCTGCCCCGGCCGGCGCCGCAACAGGGCGTCGATCCGCTCCAGCGCGTCCCGGTGATCGCCACGCTGCAAGGCATCCTGCAGCAGCCAATATTGGGTCTGGCTGTCCCGCCATCCAAGCCGCGCGCCAAGACGGATCAGCCGTTCCGCCTCAGCCGGTCGGCCCCGATCGCGCGCCGCCTCCGCCCGCTGGCGGAGCATCGCCGCGTCCATGGGCGTCGCCACGCCGGACATCATGCCATGCCGCCCGCCAGACCCGATCATCATCGTGCCGATCACGACCAGGCCGAGCGCGACCATGGCGGCGGCGGTCGCTGCCCCCCTGATCCACTGCTGTCGGCTGAGCGGGCGGGCGGCCATGGATGTCAGCCCTTCGCCTTGCCGGAAGACGCGCCGTCGCCGTCATAGGTATAATATTGCTCATAGCCATAGCCCAGCGACACCATGTCCACCCGGTTGACGACCACGCCCAGCATGCGCGCGCGGGCATGGCGCAGCCGCCGCACGGCGGCCTTCACGACGCCGCGATGGGAGCTGGTGGCGCTGACGACGAACAGCGTTGCGTCCATATGGGCCGCGATGCTGGGGGCGTCCGCAAGACCGAGCACCGGCGGCGCGTCGATGACGACCAGGTCATAGCGCTTGGTGAACGCGCCGATCAGCTCCGCCAGCGCCGGGGAGCCGAGCAGTTCGCCCGGATTGGGCGCGGTCGGGCCGCTGCCGACAAAGTCCAGCCCCTCGGTGGACGTGCGCTGGATCGCCTGTTCCGGCCCGCATTGGCGCACCAGCAGGCTGGTCAGCCCCTTGCCGTTGGGCAGGCCCAGGATGCGGTGCAGGGTGGGGCGGCGCAGGTCCGCGTCGATGATGAGCACGCGCCGGCCGCCGGCCCGCGCGAAATCGCGGGCGATGGCATGGGCGATGGTGGACTTGCCCTCCGATTTCTGGCTGCTGGTGATGAGCAGCGAGGCGGGCGCGCCGCCGGCCTGCGATAGCTCGACCGCCGAACGGATGGCGTGGAACGCCTCCGTAAAGGCGGAGGTCGGCTGGTCCAGCGCCTCATGCGGGGTCATGTTGACCGGCAGCACCGGCACCATGCCGAGCGCCGGCAGGCCGAGCTTGCGTTCGGCATCGTCGGGCGAACGGACGACATCGTCAAACTGCTCGCGGACATAGATGAAGCCGACCGCCGCCATGAAGCTGATGAGCAGCGCCAGGCTGAGGTTGACCATCAGATTGGGCGAGACCGGCTTTACCGGGATGCGCGCGACATCGACAATGGAGATGTTGTTGTTGCTCATCCCGGCCGTGGCGCTCACTTCCTTGAAGCGCTGGAGCAGGCCGTCATAAAGTTCGCGGTTGGTGCTCACCTCGCGACGGAGGATGTTGTAGCGGATGGAGCGATCCTGCTCCGTCAGCGTCGCGTTCTTCAGGCTACCGACGGCGCCCGCGAGCTGTTCCTCCTGCTGCAGGGCGGTCTGGTAGCGGTTGCGGATGGACGTGCGGATATCCTGCGCCACATCGTTGATCTGCGCGTCCACCGCGGCGATCTCGCTGACGGTACGGCGCACTTCGGGGTGATCGGGCTGGCGGCGCTGGCTCTGTTCGGCCAGCTTCGATTCCAGCTCCGCACGCTGCTGTTGCAGCATCTGAACGGCGGGGTTGGAGAGCACTTCGGGCAGGCTGGAAAGGCGCGCATTGCGGGCATTGTCCCACAATTGCTGCGCGTCGATGCGGCGCGCGGTCGCGGCGACCAGCGCATCATTGGCCTGGACCAGGCTGGAAACGGTCAGCGAGTTGGTGTTGGCGCTGCCCATCGACTGGCCGGGCGCGGCGGAACTGGTGTCGATGATGCCGGTGGCGCGGGCATAGACGATCATCGCCCGCTCGGAATTTTCCAGCCGTTCCTTGGTCTCGGCCAGCTGCTCCTGCAGGAAGCGGCGGGCATAGGAGGAGGCGTCGAAGCGGCGGCTCAGATTGCTGCCGATCATATTGTCGGCAAAGGCATTGGCGATCCGCGCGGACAAGGCGGGATCGGGGCTGTCGAAGGCGATGCGGACGATGCGTGAATTCTGCGTCAGGCTGACCTTCAGATTTTCCTGAAGCACCTCGATCACCTGCTCGCGATGCGCCTGCTGCGGCGAAAGCGTGCCGGCGGGCTCATCGTCGGGCTTCACCCGCATGGCGTCCAGAAAGCCGTTGCCGGCAAACAGCCGCTGGGCTTCGGCCACCCGGATCGCGAGCGCCCGGCTTTGCATGATCTCAAGCTGGGTCTGCAGGAAGCGGTCGGCATCCTGGATCGCCTCGGTCGGCTGAAGGTCCGGCGTGTCGAGCACGCGCGAGGCCTGCTGCTCGATCTGGATGCTCGATTGCGCCCGATAGGTCGGCGTCGTCAGCAATGTGACCGCAAGGCCCAGGACCAGACCGGCAACGCAGATCGCCAGGATGATCCAGCGGTTCCGGTAGATGATCTGGCGCAGCATCGAAAGGTCGATCTGCGCGCTGGAAAAGGCCCAGCTTTCCTCGATCGGTGGCTCCGATGCCTGGCCGGCCGACAGCAGGCTCACAGTTTTCGGGGGCGATGCGGGTGATATTTTCATGGGAGCAACCTGAGCAAAATGGGGGAAGATCGCGTCGGCATCATCGGTAGGCGCGGAAGGCGGCGATGACCGGCGCGACAGAGAGCACGTCGCGCCATGCGCCCTTCAGCGCGGAGAAGCCGACGACCACGGTGTCGCTGCCGTGGATTTCCGGATCGGGCAGCTCGCCCCGGCGGATCATGCCCACGTCGAACACGGCGCCCATCGGCTTGCCGTCCATGGTGCGGAAGATCACGACCTCGCTGAGGGCGGACACCTTGGTCGTCCCCTCCGCCATGGCCAGCGCGCCCAGCAGGGTGGTCTTGCCGGCGAGCTGGTAGATGCCGGGCTTGGTGACTGATCCTTCCACCGTCACCTTCTGCGATGCTGCGTTGGTGACGTTGACCGACACGTCGGGGTCGATCAGCATGTTGCTGGCAAGGCGCGCGGCCAGATCCTTGGCCAGCGCCCCGGCGGTGAGGCCGGCGGCCTGCACCTGCCCCACCAGCGGCATGGAGATGTTGCCGCCGCTGGTGATCTGCACGTCCTTCAGGCTCAGCTCCGGCTCGCCAAGCACCGTCAGGCTGATGACGTCGGAGGGGCCGAGCACATAGTCGCTGCCGATCTCTCCCTTGGGCGGGGGGATGATCGCATAAGCATCCTGCCCACGCGGAAGGTCCGCCGTCGCGCAGCCGGACAGGGCGAGCGCCAGGGCCAGCAGAGCCGGCATCGCGCCGCGCCGCCGCTGCGGTTGGACAATGGGGGGGAGAAGATACGGCATAGGATTTTCCTGGCTTGATGGAACAGGCATGGCGTGTGGCTCCGGCATCAGACCGGATGCCCGCCAAATTTTTTCCGGATGGCGCCGAGGCGCTTGGTGGTGAGGCGATAGGCGATGTCCGCGACGATCAGCGTGAGGATGAGGGCGATCGTGACGGCGGGAACGAAACCGGGCACGAAATGCGACACGACCGTCAGGATCGGGAAGTGCCAGAGGTAAAGCTCGTAGCTGATCCGGCCGAGATGCGAGAACAGCGGCCATTCCGCCAGCTTTCGCACGAAGCCATATTGGCGGGCAAAGATCGCGCCGGTGAAAAAGATCCCGATCGCAAGGCTTTGCGGCGTATATTTCAGGACTTCCTCATAATAGGGCGTCCAGTGGACCATGGATGCCAGCATGGCGACGGCGCCACCCCAGAACAGCAGGTGGCCAAAGCGATCGACCGCCGGCAGGCGTATCCAGCCCGCATCCATGACAAGGGTGAGCAATACGCCCCAGGCCATCGCGTCCAGGCGGGTGAGGGTGAAGTGATAGTTGATCTGGTCGGCATTGGCGGGATCGACCGCGGCAACGATCATGCGCAGCAGCAGGGCGCCGACGATGGCAGCGATCATCAGGGTGATCCGGGCCTTGTGGCTGCGCAGCAGCAGCAGCGCCGGCGGCAGCAGCAGGTAGAAATGCTCCTCGACCGCGAGGCTCCAGAGCGGTTCTATCGCCTGATAGCCTTCCCCCCATCCGAACATCGGCGCGCCGAATTTCACGATATTGCCAAGGTAGAGGAAGGACAGGGCGATCTGCGCCGCCGAGAAATTCTCCGGCTCGACCGCATAGAGCAGCGGCACGGCGACGATCCCCATCAGCATCAGCGGCGGCAGCAGGCGGATGAAACGGCGGATGTAGAAATTGCCGAGCCGGATGGTGCCGTTCCTCTTCTCCTCCGCGAGCAGCAGGCGGCTGATGAGGAAGCCGCTGATGAAGAAGAACAGGGACACGCCAAAGCCGCCCGGCAGCATCGGCACGATCTCATAGTGACGCACCACCACGATCGAGACGGCGAGCAGCCGCAGGCCATCAAGGCCGCTGACATAGCCGAACGCCGCCTCGGGCTGGTTCTGTTTCGCCGTCATGCGGCAGGTCTCCGATATTGCGGGGAAGGAATGGAGCGGGTGTCCGCGGCCTTGCGGGCGTCGCGAAAGGCGGGGTTCATCGCCAGCCCGACGATCAGCCAGAAGGGGGGATAGGCGGCGGGGAAGCTCTGCGCCCAGGTCATGAACATCATCACCAGGCAGATCGGCTTGTAAGGAATGCGGGACAGGCCGACGCCACGGAACAGCACGAGGATGTAGACCAGCCCGACAAGCCCATATTCCAGCAGGATCACCGGGAAGAAGGCGGTCGGCGAGACGCCCAGCGTGACCGGCACGTTGGTCGCATACCAGCCGGTCAGCCCGAACAGGCGGCCAAGCGCATATTCGGTGTAGAGCCGCGGCCCTTCCGAGATGAAGGCGCCGGCGCCGAAGCCGGTGAACCCGGAATCGATCATCCCGAGGATGCCGACATAATTGTGGACGATCCGGTAGGAGAAGGTGGTGTTGACCAGCGACAGCGGCGACTGGAGCGTCGAGACCATGAGGTCGATGCCGCGCACGCCCGTTTCGGGCAGGGTCGACAGCGCGGCCAGCATCAGCACGGCGATCGCGCCGAAGATCAGGTAACGCATCACCGGCGCCGGTCCCGTGCCGGTGCGTTTGGTCAGATTGTAGAGGAACGCGATGGCGACGGCGGCGAAGAATCCGGAGCCCGATTGCGACAGGGCGATGTTGAAGACCGCGAGCCAGACCGGCCAGCGCTCCGCATCCTCGCTCCGGTTGGCGAGCGCGCGGCGCGTCACCATGCAGATCAGCAGCATGAACGCCATGGTGAAGCCGAAATCGGTCGCTTCGGGCGCAAGGCTGGTGGAACCGCGACCGCCCGCGACGCCGACGATGGTCGGCACCAGCGGGGCCGTGATCCTGAAATACAGTGCGTTGCTGGCATAGCCGAGCAGGCCGAAGGCGGTCCACAGCGGCAGGGTGAGCTTCAACATCCGCCACAGCAGGCCGGGCGAGAGATATTGCATCGCCAGGATGATGCCCCAGGAGAGCAGGAAGGATGCCGACCGCCGGAAATAATAGTCCAGGCTGACCTGGTCCGGGCGATAGACATAGACCATGAACCACAGCGCGAAGGCCGCCAGCATGATGTGCAGGTTGGTGATCCGCAGGTCCCGGGTCAGCAGCCGTTGCACCAGATACAGCCAGCAGAACAGCGCCGCCCAGGGCTGGACCTGAGAAGGGGCGGCGAGCGGCCCGAGCACCAGATAGGGCAGGCAGCACAGCAGCGTCGCGACGGTGAGCAGCGCGATGGAGATGGGATCGCCGATCGTCCCGGCCATTGGCGGGAGGGGCGCGGCGGGGCGGGGCATGGCGTTCCAGCTTGCCTCAGACATGACCATGGCTTTCGCTGGCGATGCGGGCGGGGCGCAGGGCGATGCGGGGCCTCAGCCAGATGCCAAGGCGCCGCCGCGCCAACAGCAGCATCAGGCCGAAGACGAAGGCGGAATAGATCACCTGCGCGCCCGCCATCGCCATCAGGCCGACATGGGACAGCGCGACCGATGCCACCGCCAGCAGCGCGACGCCCAGCGCGAGGATGAAGAGCGCGCCATCCTGCGCGCCGGTCATCTTCAGCACCTCGTCCACCGGGCCGCCGAAACATTCGATGGCGATGGCGATGAGCAGCAGCGCCAGCACCGGCACGACCGCATCGAAGCCGGGCCCGAAGGCGAGCGCGATGATCGGGCGGCCGAGCAGCAGCGTTCCCGCCATCGCCGCGACCGCGAAGAGCAGGTTGACGCTGGCGAGGCGGCCGCACAGGGCGGCAATGGCGTCCATGTCGTTGCGCTGGGCGGCGCGCACGATGGCGGGGCGGACCGAGAAGCGGATGGCGGCCATCGCGGCGGACACGGCGACCGAAAGGCGCCCGGCCGTCCCCAATATGCCCGCATCGGTCGGGCTGAGCAGCACGCCGGCAAGGAAGGTCGGCAGCCAGAGCCCGATGCCGTAGAGCGCGCGGGCGCATGCGAGGCGGATGCCGATGGCGATCTGCACCATCGCCGGCGCCAGCGAGAAGCGCGGACGCCCGCCCAGCCGGAGCGCCAGCACAAGGGCGATGGCGGCCATGACCGATGCGCCCACGACCGTCGCCGTGGCGAGGCCGGCAAAATCGGGCGTGTCCGACAGCAGCATATAGGGTACGGACACGGCCATCAGCCCCAGATTGATGGCGGGATAATAGAAGAAGGCGCCCAGCGCCTGCCGGTCCATGGCCAGCAACAGCTGCGCGCAATTGAACATCACGCCATTGGCGATGAAGAAACCGGCGGCGAACCAGAGCGTCGTCCGCTGCTGGGCATCCAGCGTCACGGTGGCGGCCAGGAGCAGCGCGATCCCGAAGACCAGCAGCGCATTGAGCAGCATGATGCCCAATGTCGTGCCGGCCAACTGCCGGCGCAGCGGCCTCTCCCGCTGCGCATCCAGCCGGGGCATTTCCCGCACCACATATTCGCTCGCGCCCAGCCCCAGCAGCGGGAAGAGGGGCAGCACAGCGCTCAGCACGAAAATATAGAGCCCATAGTCGTGGCGCGAGAAATGATGGGCGATCAGGCTGAGAATGAGGAATTGCAGCGCGATCGCCGCATAACGCAGGCCGACCGCCATCACCGCACCGGAAAGCTTTGCCATGATCGTCAAACCGCCGCGCTGGTCCGCAGCCGGGGGCGGGGGTGTGCGACATGACCGAGCGCCTTGAGGAATTCCTGTTCCAGCTTCAGGAAATGCGCTTCCCAGGTCCAGTTCTCGACCACATGGGCGCGGGCGCGCTGGCCAAGGGCCAGTGCCTCGTCGGGATGGTCGAGCAGGTCGATCACGCCGTCGGCAAAGGCGTCCGCGCCATCGGCAAGGCGCAGCGTATCGGCGGGCGCCATGATGCCTTCATTGGCGATGGGGGTCGCGACGATGGCCTTGGCGCTGGCCATATATTCGATCAGCTTGTTCTGCATGCCCCCTGCTGCCCCCATGGGGTTGATGCAGACGGCGGCGGACCGCACGACGATGCCGATGTCGGGCACGGTGCCGGTCACGCTGATGCCTTGCGTGCCGTCGAGCGCGCGGATCGAGGCCAGCGGATCGCGCCCCTGGATGATCAGCGTGGCATCGGGGATGCGTTCGCGGACCCTGGGCCAGCAATGGTCGACAAACCAATGCACCGCCTGGACATTGGGCTGGTAGAGCATCGATCCGGAGAAGACGACACGGCCGGGCACGATCTCGTCCGGGCGCGCGGGCGGATAGCGGCCGATATCGGTGCCGTGCGCGCCATAGACCCAGTTGTCGATCGCCGGTTCGTTGCGCAGCGCGCAGACCGCCTTGATCGCCGCGACATCGGCCGGGCCGATCAGCACCGACCGGGTGAAACGCTGCCACACACGGGCTTCATAGGCTTCGCACAGCCCGGTCTCGATCCGGTAGAAGAGCCGCTTCAGCAGGTTCTTCTCATTCTTCCAGATCCGCCGGGTGTTGAGCGATTGGGACAGTTGCAGCGCCAGGAAGGTCGCGGGCGTGCCGTCGGCCGCCGCTTCCGGCCGCGCCCGGTCCCGGCCCAGATGGCTGGGAATGGTCGGCGCGCTGCGCATGTAATAGCTGTAGATGACGTCATATTCGCCTGCTGCCGCCTGCGCGTGCAGGTCGCGGGTGAGCTGCGCATTCTGGAACAGGCCGACCTGCAGCGGCTGGCCCTTCAGCAACCCGCGGGCCAGCCCCGACAGCCGGCTCCACCAGCCCTGGGTATAGATGCGCACCTGCGCGCAGGCATCTTCCAGCCATGCCCGTTGGACCGGCGACATCGCCCCCTGCATGTCGAGCGTGTAGAAATCGACCGCATGCCCCCGCGCGCCGAAAAAGCTGAGCAGATGGGCGACGGTCAGCTGATCGCCGCGCATCATGGGGAAAGGCAGCCGGCTGTAGACGAGGGCGATCCTCAACGGGCGATCCGCGCGGTCGCAGTCCATCCGCTTGGGCAGGTCATGGGCGGCTTTGGTCAAGGCTGGCTCCAGCATGTCTGTGGGCGGAAGATGCAGGCGCGGATCGCCACGGCGCGGCTCGGGGGCTTCAGGGCAGCGTGTTGGTGCTGACCTTGCGGCCGGCCTTCACGGCGAGCGTGTCGAGGATGCCGATGGAATCCACCGCCAGATCCCATTCCTCCGCCTCGGCCGCCTCGCGTGTCACGAACAGCTGGTTGAGGGCGGGGAGCTGGCTGTAGGCATAGCCGAGATTGGCGCCCATCAGCTTGGTGGGGATCAGGCTGGGATCATAGACGGACAGGCGATAGCCCGCCTCCAGCAGCTTGCGGGCAAGGTCGACATTGGCGCTTTCGCGCAGATCGTCGCTGTCGGCCTTGAACGAAAGGCCGGCCATCAGCACGCGGGCGCCCGGTGCGATATCCTGCGTCACATGCTCGAACAGGAAATATTTGTGACTGTCGTTCGAGCGCAGCAGGGAGTCGACCAGCACGGTATGCGCGCCCACATCGGCGGCGATATATTGGAGCGCGCGCACGTCCTTGGGCAGGCACGACCCGCCAAAGGCGCCGCCCGGCCGCATATAATAGGGCGAGATGTTGAGTTTCGTGTCGGACACGAAAATCTCATGCACCTTGCGCGCGCTGATCCCGAGCTTCACCGAGGTCCGGCCGATCTCGTTGGCGAAGGCGACCTTCACCGCGTGCCAGGTGTTGTCGACGAACTTCGTGAATTCGGACTCGCGATAGCGGGTGTAGAAGATCGGGGCGTCGATGCCCGCGTACATCGCGTCCATATTGCGCGAAGGCGCGCCGTCGGCGGTGCCGATGACGATCTTGGGCGGGTTGAAATAGTCGCGGATGGCGGTCGCCTCGCGCAGGAATTCCGGGTTGTAGACCAGCTCCACCGCGTCGGCGAAGCGACCGTTCAGCTCCGCCTCGAAAATCGGGGTGATCAGTTCCTCGACCGTGCCGGGGCGGATGGTGGAGCGATAGACGACAGTCAGCGGCTGCGGCCGGTTGGTGCTGACGGCGGCGGCGATCTGCCGGCTGACCTCGCTGATATAGGTCATGTTGTGCGATCCGTCGGGGCCGCTGGGCGTGCCGACGCAGACGATGGCCATGTCGCATTCGTTGATGACGCTGCCCGCGCTCTGCATCACGTCGAAGCGGTCGTTCGCGATGCCTTCGCGCAGCAGTTCCTGCAGGCCCGGTTCGCTGATCGGGCAGCCGCCGGCCTTGAGTTCGGCGACCTTCGCCTCGCTCACTTCGATGCCGATGACCTTGTGTCCCGATTTGGCGAGGCAGGCGGCGGCTGTCAGTCCGACATAGCCAAGTCCGTAAATGGCGATCTGCATGGGTATATTCCTCATCGTCTCGGGCCGCAGACCGCCGCCGCGCAAAATGAGCGCGTGAACGGCAGGGCCGGGGTGGAAAGGGGGCGGGGAAGCATCGCCGACATCTCCGGCGCGCTTCCCCTGGGGGAGCGGTCGTCTTGTTCTGTTATGGCGGGCTAGAAGGTCTTGCTCCCGACAAGGACCTTCACGGTCAGCGCCGTGATCATGAGATCGCGGAGCAGCGTCCAGCCTGACAGATATTCCAGATCGGCCTGCAGCCGGTCGGTCAGGTCGGAATGGGTGAATGTGGTTCCCCGAAAGCCGCGCACCTGGGCAAGGCCGGTCATGCCCGGCTTCACCGCATGGCGATGCCAGTAGCGCGGGTCCACATGCCAGTAGAGCGTGTCGCCCGCCTTTGCGCCCAGGGCATGGGGGCGGGGGCCGACGATGCTCATGTCCCCGCGGATCACGTCGATCAGCTGTGGCAGCTCGTCGATGCTGGTCGCCCGGATGAAGCGGCCGACACGGGTGACGCGGTCGTCATTCTTGCCGGTTGTCAGGCGGCTGCCGTCGGCATCCTGCCGCGCGACATGCATGCTGCGGAACTTGTGCATGTAGAAGATGCGATTGCCCCGGCCGATCCGCTTCTGTTTGAAGAAGACCGGACCGGGGCTGTCGAGCCGCACGGCGATTGCCGTTGCCAGCATGATGGGGGCAAGGCACAGAAGCGCGGCTGTCCCCACGACGATATCGAACAGTCGCTTGAGGGCGCGATCCCGAAGGGCAAGCGGGCCGGTCGATACCTTGATGGTCGTATGGCCGAAGAAGCTGCCTGCGCCCACGGGGCCAAGGGCAGCGATTTCCGCCGTGATGATTTCCGCGTCGACATTGGCGCCCTTGAGCGCCATCGACCAGTTCGCGCGCCGGTCGGCCGGGCAGGCGACGATCACGCGGTCCGCGCCGCTGACGATATTGCCCAGCGCGTCCAGCGCATCGGGATCGGCGATGTCGGGCCTCAGGCCATATTTCGCCGCGTTGATGACGGTCGCGCCCGCCGGCATCGGGATGTCGTCTGCGTCGTCGGAGAGGATCAGCGTGACCGGCCAGTCGTCCAGCCCGCGCCGCCGCCGGCTGGAGGCATGAAAGGCGAAGAGCACGCGCGCGGCGACAAGCCCCAGGCACAGGGCGGGCGACATGCGCAGGAGCAGTCCCTCGACAAGGGCGGAACTGGCGCCCAGCTGCATCGCGAGCAGGCCGATGAGGTTGACGGGAATGAGGAAGGAGAGGATCGCCCTGCCGACGCCGGCCTTGCTGCCCTGAAACACATCCATCGCATAGGCGCGGAAATTGCTGGCGACCAGCAGGTATACGGCGACAAGCGCGGCCAGCACACGGATGTCGACCGTCTGCTGCCTTGCATCCACCGGCATCAAAAGCACGATGCCATAGCCACAGGCCATGCCGATGACGTCGATCAGCCGAAGCTGCATATGCGCGGCAAAGCGCTTGCGTTCCCGCCGACGCGTGCCTGGCGCGACCGGTCGTTCAAGGACGACGGGCGGCACGGGCAAAAATGTGAGTTCAGCTTGAGAGGCTGGCACGCTGCTTCTCCAGGAAATATCCGCTGCCTGCGTGCCGGCCGAGGCCGACGTCCAAGTCGATAACAGGCTGCCGGCGAGCAGCGCAGCGGATTTATGCGGTCAGGAGCCGGGCGATCAGGACCCGGGGCTTGCCGGTTCGTCGTTATTGTCGTCCGCAATCACGACGACGGCCGTGGCCGCCGCCGCCGCGCCAAGCAGGAGCAGCCCCAGCGAAGCCCCGCCCAGCGCCTTGCTGCGCTGTGCCCGGTCCGCCGTTGCGCCCGTCCGGACGCCCACATTATTGCCGATCCGGGTGCCGGCCTGATCGGATGCCTTTTGCGCGGCCATGGCGGGTGCCGCCACGGCTAGGGAAATAAGGGACGCTATCGTCCCTGCCTTGAAAAGAAATGATTGCTTCAACATCACAGTTCTCCATGTCTATGGACGTTCGCCTCTCGTGAACCTCTCCAGGTGATTTTCATTATTGAAATAATAAAAAAGTCATTATGATCAGTGCGATGACTGCAAATGCGCCGGCGCTGACCATGATGGCCCAGAGCATGCCGTGCATGAATTCTGCGCCGTGCAGCTCATATTGGTCGGTCCATTTCACAATGATGCACTCCGGTAAGAAGGCTCAGGGTGGTGGTGATGTTCGCTCGCCGCCGCTTGCGGGTGGTGGCGCGCCTGGGAAAAGCGGGAGAAGCCCAAGCCGGACCGGCCGACAAATTCTCCCTGAAGCCAGCGCGCGCCGGCTTCGATGGCCAGGGCATGCTGCCGCTTGGTGGCGATGCCGTTGACGACGACCGTCGCGCCGGTCGCGCCGGCCAGTTGAACCGCGTGATGCAGCATCGACGCGTCGCGCGCGGACTGTTCCGCCCAATGGACGAAAAGACCGTCGATCCTGACCATGTCGGGCGACAGCGCCAGCAGATGCCGCAATGACGAAAAGCCTACGCCAAAGCCGTCCAGGGCGATCCGGCATCCCAGCGTGCGCAGCTGGCGCACGAATTTCAGCGCATCGTTGATGGATGGAAATGGCGTCGCGCCGGAAATCACCAGCGTCAGCCGCTGCGCCTGATCGGGATAGCGGCGCAGATGAGCGAGGATATCCGTCCACCAGCCATCCACGACTGCGCTCTGTGCGGAGATGCAGACCCCCAGTTGCGGGAATGCGCCGGCATCAAGGCGGCGCATCGCCTGGCTAACCGACCAGCGGTCGAATATCCGGACAAGGCCGACGCGCTCGGCGGCCTCGACCTCATGCAGGGGTGATGCGCTGCCGTCGCGGGCATTCATGCGGCAGGGTATGGCCTCATGGAAAAGGGCACCGAAATCGCCACCCGCCGGCGCGATGGGCTGCCACTGCAGGAAGAGCCGGTCTTCGGCGATATCCGCCAGCAGGCCCGCCGCCAACTCCATGTCGCGGCGATATCGGGCGACCCAGTCTCCTTCATGGCGAACGGCGTCGCCGCCAAAGCCGAGCTGCTCTGTGGGCATGGAGAAAAGTTCGCCGTCCAGCGACAGCCGCGACCATGAAAGAATCGGGTGCAGCCTGTGCCCGGCGCAGCGAAACGCACGGCTGGTTGTTGCGGTGCAGAAAGCCTTGAGGTCGTGCGCAAGCTGCTGGCCGACATGATGTGCACTGCAGCGATATGCGTTGCTGATCGTGAAACCGCCGGCCAATCGATCGGCGCGGATGATGCCGTTCTCGCCCAGCGAGGCGGCCAGCAGCTGACCCACCTCGTCGAGCAGCGTGTCGGCAACCACCCGGCCATAAACAGCAGCGATATGTAAATAATTTTCGACCCGGAATGTGAAACGGGCATGCGCCGGGCGATCGGTTTCCGGGGTCCGCGATGAAGACGAAGCCGCGCCCGGAGGCGCGGATTTGCTCGCCATTTCGACCGTTTGTGCCATGCAACAATCCCCATCTCGGCGGGCCATCTGGCGCCGACGTGAGACTGTTTACCCAATTTTGTATCAGCGAGCAACGGCATTTCGGATTCTTGCTCGTAAAAAGAATGGTAAATTTCCATTTGTTTCAAAATGGAACAGTTTTTCGTAATCTACGATCTTTTGCTGATCCTGGGTCGGAGCCGGCACAGTCATGCATTCAGAACGCGGCCTGAAGCACGCTGGAATTACTCTTCGATGGCTGATATTTACTCCACATCCTTGACGCGATGGCCCTTTCTTCAGGCCCCATGACATTCGTATAGATGGCTGTCGTCTTGATATCCGCATGCCCAAGCCAACGCTGGACAAGGTTGAGCGGCGCGCCCGATTGGATGGCCCGGACGGCAAAGGAGTGCCTCAAACCCTTTGGGCAGGCATGGGCGCCGAATATACCAGCCGCCGTCATCACCTCGCAAATGCGGCGGTAGCCCGTCATCCGGGACCATGGCCACAGCTGCTGCGGCAACAAAATGCCCGCCTGAATCTGCTCGTCGAGCAGCGTCAACATCCAGGTCGGCAAGGGCACCGCACGGAAGAGTCGCCGCTCCCGCTTCTTCAATGTATCAACGATCAAATGACCATCAGAAAAATCTATACTTCTAGATGAAAGTGAAAGTGCCTCAGAAATTCTGCATCCTGAAATTGCAACAGCATAACAAAACGATTTAACATCGTCATTTTCCTTGGATGCACAGTTCATGAATTCTTCAAACTCATCCAATGTTAGATATTTTCTTTCTCCATAGTCATTATACATTGACCATTCCATGGGAAATTCCTTCAATCTCTATTCGTGTATATCTTATTAGCGACCGGGCTGTATACTTTCGTAACGAGCGAGGTTGATACAAAATTGGGTAAATTGTATCAAAGTTAATTATAAGTCACTTTATCCGAAAATACCGCATGGATTTTCGAGTTAACCTAGTTATATTGAATTAAACCTGAAGAGCGCGTTAAATTACCGTCATATCGGACGAGGTAATTCCAAAAAGGCGCGATTTGTGCGCTGCATCCATCCCTCCACATCGGATCATTAACTATAATGACCCTTTTATCGTTAGCGTAATTATCCCGCGACACGCCGGCTGTCGCAATATGGGTTAGCCCTATTCGGGTTTTTACGGAGGGTGCGGGAAAAAGGGCGTTTTGCCGCAGATCGCCGTGAGGATTGTGTTTTGAATCTTCGGCGCAAGAGTGTGTTTTGGAAATTATCAGCGCAGGGGAGGAAATGGGGGGTGGGCAAAAGTCGGGATCAGTAATTGACCCGAGGGCGTTTCTTCACGCAGTTGTTTTAGGGCCGCCAGTTCCTTCTGCAGCATGGCGAGGCGGGTCTTGCTGCTTCCATGCGTTTCATCCGGCAGGATCTTGGCACCGGCTTTCCGGCCGAGGCGCGCCCAAAATGCGATGCCCGCGGCCGGGTCGAGGCCGGCATTGGCCATGAGGTACAGGGAAAGCCTGTCCGCCTCGGCTTCCGTCGCGCGGATTTTCGCGGCGTTGTGGCCAATGCCGCCGAAGAGGCTTCGATCGACGCCGGCGGCATTCAGTCTTTGGCGATGATCGAGAATATCATGGGCCAGTTCATGCGCGAGAATGGCGGCGAGTGCGATGTCATCCTGCGCGAAATCGACCATCCTGCCGTCGATCTGGATATATTCCCCATCGGAATAGGCATTCAACGCCCCTTCGAGCACGATCTGGAAGCGGCCGGCACAGCCATTTTCCGCCGCGATCTCCCGCCGATGCACCGTCCCGTCTTCAAGAAGATCGACATGCAGGATGCCATCGGCACTTCGCCGCTCGATTTCATCCAGGATCATGTCCATCCGCGCGAAGGGATCGCCCGATCCCGCCTTGACGAGGGCCTCGACGGGAATGCCGTCCACGGCGAGAAGGGCGCTGTTCCGGTGAATGCCGGCCCGGTCCGCCGGGCTGCCGGGGACGACGGCCTCGACGGCGATATCGCGGTCAAAGCGAAAGACGCTGCGTGCCGCATCCTGCACAGCATCGGCATATTGGCGGCGGTCGTGGAGCAGCAGGCCGGTCCGATAGGTTGTCCGGGTGCAGAGCGCGCGATTGGCGATGGCAAGGCGTTCACCGACGGCGGCGACCCTGATGTCCGCGGCGCGGATGGCTTCCATCTGTGCCGCGGCGGGTGCTTGCGCCTGGACAGTGCCCGGGATCGGGCCCACAAGCAGCAGCACAGCGAGACGATAGGCGCAGCCCCCCAGGCTGCGGGGCCGGGCGCTGTTCAGCATTGATGCGTGGTCAGAGGGCATCGGGGCAGCTCATGCCATGGGAGACGGGCGTTCATCGAAGGCCTTTTGCCCACGGGCGAAAATCATGCATATGCATGCCATTAGCGTTTTGAAGGAAATGGAGAGCGATATGCATGCCTAATTCCCCAGCAATGCCGGACGTGTCGCGTTGCGCATTGATATTGTCGTCAGGCGTTGTCGATATATGTTTTTCATTGGCTGGATAGACAGATGCCCCGGAATATCCCGCGCCCCCTGCAACGGCAGGCCTTCATGGTTCGCGCGCATCGTAATGCCTCTTTATGCAAGATCGAAATCTCCGGCCCGACGGTGGGGGCGTTCCGCACCACGCTCCACAATATCTCCTCGTCGGGCATGCTTGTCGATCATTTCGGGCTTTTGACCGTGGATGACATCATCATCGCAACGCTGCCCGGGCTCGGCGCCGTCATGGGGCGGGTCGTGCGTCTCAAGCGCGCCAGCGCAGGCGTGAAGTTCCAGACGTCTATCGACCTTGAACGGTACAGGGCTGCTATCGCCCAGGCTGGTCCGGCGGCAGGTTGATCGGGCCCCCGGGGCCTCCGGGGGCTTTCAGAACCAGAACCTCACACCCGCGACAAGGCTTGTCGTTTCCGGGCTGTCGCCGGCGGCGCGGGCCATGTCGGCGCTGTGCCCGAAGCGGCGCTCCCAGGATATGCCGACATAGGGTGCGAATTCCCGGACCACCTCATAGCGCAGGCGCAGCCCCGTTTCGAGACTGGAGAGCCCGGCGCCGATCCGGTTCTCCGGCACATCCTGCACGGCGAAATTGGCTTCGACACGGGGTTGCAGGACGATCGACTGGGTGATGCGCTGATCGACATGGCCCGAAATGCGACCCAGCACGTCGCCTTTGGTGGAAAGGAAGGCCGCCGCGCCCAGATCGAACCAGTAGGGCGCCAGACCTTCCACGCCGACTGTCGCATAGGTGCGATCCGGCCCGGTGCCGAAATCCTGCCGCACGCCAGCCTGCAGGTTCCAGTAAGGATCGAGCGCGCGGGACCAGAGCGCCTGCACCTCGGCATGGTCCATGGCGCCCCCGAAACCGCCTTCGCCTTCGGACTTCAGGGCAAGCCGGTCGATATCGCCGCCGATCCAGGCGTCGGCATCCCAGCGATAGCCGTCGCCGCCCTTGCGCGCCTGATATTCGGCCAGGTTGAACAACAGTCTGTAGAAGGTCATGCCGCCATGTTCGCCCAGCAGCATGGCCTGGGCATCGGCCATGGCCGCCGGATCGAAATAGCGATCCGCCGGGCGATCCTGCGCGATGGGCGGCGGGGCGGCATTGCCGGGCCCCAGATCGGTTCCCAAAGGGCCGGCGGGCTCCTGCGGGGCGGGTGGTGCGGGATGCGCCATGCCGGGCATGGCATGATCCATCGGCATCCCGTTCATGGCTTTCATGTCATGGTCCATGGGCATGCCGTCCATGCCCGGCATGGCATGGCCCTTATGGGCGTTGCTCTCTTCGCTCGTGTCCATCCGGTGCCCGGCATGCGGATCGGGCTGTTGATCGGCCTGTTGACCGGCCCGTGGACTGGGTTGCGGATCGGGGCTGGGCGCAGGACTGGCGGGCATCTGCATCGTGCCCATGTCGTGGCCCTGATGCGCGCCATGGTCCACGGTCTGCGCCCGGAGCGGGGCGGCGAGCATCAGGGGCGACACGGCCAGCAGGGCCAAGCCTGGCAGCGACAGGCCCGGCAGCGACAGGTCCGGCAGCGACAGGCGGCTCATGCTGCCGCTCCCGCATCGCGGACCTGCACGATGCGCATCATGCCCGCGTGCATGTGGAACAGCATGTGGCAGTGAAAGGCCCAGTCGCCATGGATGCCGGTCATGTCGAAGCTCAGCTTGCCACCCGGCGGCACGTTGACGGTGTGCTTGCGGGGCGAATGGTCGCCATGCCCCGTCACCAGCTCGAACATATGGCCGTGCAGGTGGATGGGGTGGTTCATCATCGTATCGTTGATGAGCGTCATACGGACCCGCTCTCCGGTGCGGATCGGGATCGGCACCCTGGCTTCCGAGAGTGTCTTGCCGTCGAACGACCACATATAGCGTTCCATATTGCCGGTCAGGTGCAGCTCGACCTCGCGTGCCGGCCCGCGCACGTCCGGGTTGCGATCCAGCGCCACGAGATCGCGATAGACCAGCACCTTGTGTCCCACATCGGACAGGCCGACGCCGGGCTCGCCGGTGCGGTCGATCGGCATCGGGGCGATGCTCTGCACGCCGGGGCCAAGGGTGACGGCCGGCGCATTGGCGCCATCGCGCATCTTCATGGAATGGCCGGACATGTTGGCCGATTCCTGATTCGTGGCGCCATGATCCATGCTGCCATGGTTCATCCCGGGCATGTCCATCCCGGCCATGTCGGGCGTGGCCGTGGCATCGCCCATGGGCATCGCGCCATGGTCCGTCGCCCCGCCGTCGCCCATCGCCATGTCCCCCATGCCCATGTCCTTCATGTCGAGGACGGGGCGGGTCCGCAGCGGCGGCACTTGCGCCGCCATGCCCTCGCGCGGGGCCAGTGTTGCCCGCGCCATGCCGGAGCGGTCGGCCGCCTCGCCGACGATGCTATAGGCGCGATCGTCCTGCGGGGTGACGATCACGTCATAGGTCTCCGCGATGGTCATCTGGAACTCGTCGACCTCGACCGGGCGGACGGGGTGGCCGTCCGCCGCGACGATCGTCATCCGCAGACCGGGGATGCGGATGTTGAAGATGGTCATGGCGGCGGCATTGATGAAGCGCAGCCGCACGCGTTCGCCCGGCCTGAATAGCGCGGTCCAGTTGTCCCGCGGGCCATGGCCGTTGACGACATAGGTGTAGGCGGCGCCGGTCACGTCCAGGATGTCGGTCGCGTCCATGCGCATCGCGCCCCATTGCAGGCGTTCGGCAAGCGGCTGGTCCTTGCCCTCCAGCAGGCCGGACAATGTCTGCTTCTGCCGGTTGTAATAGCCCGGCTCCTGCTTGAGCTTGGTGAAGAGCCGGTGCGGATGGACGGCGCTGTGGTCGGAGAGCATCACCACATGCTCGCGATCGCTGGCGATGGGATCGGCATCCTTCGGGTCGATGACGATCGGGCCATAAAGCCCCATCGCCTCCTGCAGCCCAGAATGGCTGTGATACCAATAGGTGCCCGACTGGATCAGCGGAAATTCATAGGTGAAAGACGAGCGCGGCTTGATGCCGGGGAAGCTCAGGCCCGGCACCCCGTCCATCTGGAACGGCAGCAGCAGCCCGTGCCAGTGGATCGAGCTTTCCTCCTCCAGCCTGTTGTCCACCGTGATCCGCACCGTCTGCCCCTCGCGCAGGCGGAGCAGGGGAGCGGGCACCGTGCCGTTCAGGGCGACGGCATGCGCCTGCCGCCCGTCGACATTCACCATGGCATGGGCGACCTGAAGGGCGATGGAGTCGCCGGAAAGTTCGGGGCCGGACAGTGCGGGCATGGCCCTTGCGATCCCGCGCGAGACCGGCTGTGCCCAGCCGGGCATCCATGCCGAGAGCGCGAGCCCGCCACCGGCGAACCCGGCCCCGCGCAGCAGCGTGCGGCGATCCATGCGCCTGTCGCGATTGGAACCAGAATTCATGAACATGCCCCGTGCTTGATCCGTCATGCACCCATACGCGGGCGCCGCGTCAGCCCCTCAAAATATCCTGCAATTTTTGCCGGGCGCGATAGAGGCGCGTTTCGACCGCCTTTTCGCTGATGCCCAGGACGGCGGCGGCCTCTGCCTGGGGCCAGCCCTCGATGGCGCGCAGGACGATGACGTCGCGCAACCCGGCGGGCAGCCGGTTGACCGCCTTGAGGACATGGGCGAGTTCCGACCGATCGCTGGCCGCGCGCTCGATGTCGGTCGACGGGTCCGCCGCTTCCGGCGCCTCGTCAAGGGGCACGGCAAAGGCGAACAGCGCGCGCACCTTGCGCCGCCGCGCCCAGTCCCTGCATTTGTTGAGGGCGATCCGCGCCAGCCAGTGGCGCATGGGGCGCGACCGGTCGAAGCGTTCCAGCGCCGCGAAGGCCGCGATGAAGCTCTGCTGGGTGATGTCGAGCGCGGCGTCGTCATTGGCGGTGTGCAGGCGCGCCAGGCGAAAGACCGCCTCCCGGTGCCGGCGCATCAGTTCGCCATAGGCGGCCTGCCGCCCGCCAAGCGCCAGCGCGGCAAGCTCGCCATCGGAACAGTCGGCAAGGTCCAGGCTCATTTTTCCGGGACGGTCAGCGCCTTGACCACCGCATCGTCGAATGTGCGCGCCTGTTCGGGGCGGAGCACCCCGCGCATGGCGAAGACATGGGCGAGCGTCGCCCTTTGCAGTTCGCCCATCGCCTTGTGCGAGCGGTCGATGGCCGCGCTCACCTGCGGGCCATAGCCATGCTCCTGCTGGATCGCCCTGGCGAGGCGAGCATTGTCCGCGCGCAGTTCCAGCTCAAGCGCCCGCTTCTCGACGGCAAAGCGCGTTTCGATGGCGGTGATCCGGCGTTCCTGATCGGTATCCAGGGCGAGCCGGTCGTGCAGCAATTGATGCAGTTCGCTTTCCACCGGCGGGGCGGGGGCGATGACAGTGCGGCCGACGAGCACGCCGGCCAGCGCCGCGCCAAAGGCGACCAGCGCCATGACGATCAACCGGGAGCGGCCGTTCATTGCGCGCTTGCCAGCAGGGTCGACGGGGCGAGCGCCGCGGGCGCGCCGAGCGGGAAGAGGCTGGCGGCACGATCCCGTCCGTCGGGCATGGCGGCACCGGCAATGCCGGTCAGCAGCGCCAGCGCCGCCGCCATGCCGATGATCGCGGTGGACGGCCCCGAGCCCGACAGGGCGTGCTTGCCCAGTCCGTCAAGCACCGCCGCGTCGATATCGGCGAGACGCGGGTCAACCGGAAGCGCGCGCAGGCGTGCAAGGCTGCTGTCGATGTCCATCATTCTGCTCCTCCGGACGCTTTTGACATCATACGCGGCCCATCGGCCAACCCCTCAATCATTTCTTGCGCGATCATTGGTGCCTTTACCTATTGACCCTGACATGGTGTCAGACCCCAGATGGCGGTGCGTGCAAGGAGAATCGCCATGGCAATATCGGATCATCAGGACGCGCATCATGCCGGACATCATGGCGCAGGGCCTGTGCCCGGGGCGCCGGTTGTGACGGACCCGGTGTGCGGCATGACGGTCGATCCGGCCATGACAGAGCATCATGCCGTTCATGCGGGCCATGACTATCATTTCTGCAGCGCCGGCTGCCGCGCGAAATTCATCGCCGATCCCGCGCGCTATCTCACCCCGGCCCAGGCTGCCTCGGTCCCCGCCGGCGGCGCCCATGTCATCTATACCTGTCCGATGCATCCGGACATCCGGCAACCGGGGCCGGGCTCCTGCCCGATCTGCGGCATGGCGCTGGAGCCCGAAACGGTGTCGGCGCAGAGCGGCCCCAATCCCGAGCTGGCGGACATGACCCGGCGCTTCTGGGTCGCGCTGGCGCTGGCGCTGCCGGTGTTCGTGCTGGAAATGGGCGGGCACCTGCTCGGCCATCGCATGCCCATCGGGCACCGTCTGTCCAACTGGGTCCAGTTCGTGCTCGCGACGCCGGTGGTGCTGTGGGCGGGCTGGCCCTTCTTCGTGCGCGGATGGGCCTCGCTCAAATCACGCCACCTCAACATGTTCACGCTGATCGCGATGGGGGTCGGCGTCGCCTATCTCTACAGCCTGGCGGCGCATTTCATGCCGGGCGCCTTTCCGCCGGCCTTCCGCGACGCGATGGGAACGGTGCCGGTTTATTTCGAGGCGGCGGCCGTCATCACCGTACTCGTCCTGCTGGGGCAGGTGCTGGAACTGCGCGCGCGGGAGCGGACATCGGGCGCGATCAAGGCACTGCTCGACCTCGCGCCCAAGACCGCCCGGCGGATCACGCCCGACGGCAGCGATGAGGAAGTGACGCTCGACCTGATCGCCGTGGGCGACCGGCTGCGGGTGCGCCCCGGCGAAAAGATCCCGGTCGACGGCGTCATCCTGGAAGGCCGGGTGTCGATCGACGAATCCCTCGTGACCGGCGAATCCATGCCGGTGACGAAGGAGACGGGCGCAGCCGTCATCGCCGGATCGCTGAACCGCACGGGCAGCTTCGTCATGACCGCGCAGAAGGTGGGCAGCGACACCCTGCTCGCGCGCATCGTCCAGATGGTGGCGCAGGCGCAGCGCAGCCGCGCGCCGATCCAGCGCATGGCCGATCAGGTTTCCGGCTGGTTCGTGCCGGCGGTCGTCGGCGTCGCGCTGGTCGCGGCGGCGGCATGGGCGCTGTTCGGGCCCGATCCGCGCCTTGCCTATGCGCTGGTCGCTGCCGTCTCGGTGCTCATCATCGCCTGTCCCTGTGCGTTGGGGCTGGCGACGCCGATGTCGATCATGGTCGGCGTCGGGCGCGGCGCGCAGGCAGGCGTGCTCATCAAGAATGCCGAGGCGCTGGAGCGGCTGGAGAAGATCGACACGCTGGTGGTCGACAAGACCGGCACGCTGACAGAGGGGCGCCCGGCGGTGACGGCCATCCGCACGGTCGGCGGCATGGAAGAGGATGAATTGCTGCGCTTGGCCGCCAGCCTGGAACGGGGCAGCGAGCATCCGCTGGCGGACGCCATCCTGCGCGCCGCGCAAGGCAGGGGCCTTGCCCTTGAGCAGGCGCGCGATTTCGATTCGCCGGTCGGGCGCGGTATCACCGGGATCGTGACGGGCAAGCATATCCTGCTCGGCGGGCCGCGCTTCATGGCCGAACGGCATATCGACACAAGCGCGCTCGATGCCGTCGCCGAAGCGATCCGCGCCGAAGGGGCGACCGCGATCTTCTGCGGGATCGACGGGGCACTGGCCGGGATGCTGGGCATAGCCGATCCCATCAAGGCGACCTCCGCCGAAGCGGTCCGGGCGCTCAAGGCGGAGGGCATCCGCATCGTCATGATGACCGGCGACAATCGCACGACCGCGCAGGCCGTGGCGACCCGGCTCGGCATCGACGCGGTCGAGGCGGAGGTGCTGCCGGAGGACAAGGCGAGCGTCGTGCAGCGTCTGCGGCGCGAGGGGCGCAGCGTCGCGATGGCCGGCGACGGCGTCAACGATGCGCCCGCTCTCGCCTCCGCCGAAGTGGGGATCGCGATGGGGGCAGGCGCCGACGTCGCGATCGAAAGCGCGGGGGTCACGCTGCTTCAGGGCGATCTGAACGGCATCGTGCGGGCGCGCCGGTTGTCGCGGGCGGTGATGCGCAATATCCGGCAGAACCTGCTGTTCGCCTTTGCCTATAATGTCGCGGGCGTGCCGATTGCGGCGGGCGCGCTCTATCCCGCCTTCGGGTGGATGCTCTCGCCCGCCATCGCGGCGGCGGCCATGGCGCTGTCCTCGGTCAGCGTCATCACCAACGCCTTGCGCCTGCGGCTGGTCGATCTGGGGGGACGGGGATGAACATCGGGGAGATCGCGGCGCGCGCGGGCGTGTCGCAGCGGATGATCCGCCATTATGAGAAGATCGGCCTCATCCCGGCGCCGCCGCGCCGCAACGGCACCTTCCGCGATTATGCCGATGCCGATCTGCACCGCCTGAGCTTCATCGCCAATGCGCGCGATCTGGGCTTTCCCATCGAGGAGATCCGCGAACTGCTCTCGCTCTGGGCCGACCGGAACCGGTCGAGCGCGGACGTGAAGGCGCTGGCGCTGGCGCGGGCGGAGGAACTGCATCGCAAGGCGGAACGGCTGGAGCGGATGCGCGCGACCCTGCTGCAACTGGCGCGGCAATGCCATGGCGACAGCCGGCCCGATTGCCCGATCATCGACGGGATCGCGCGCAGCCCGGCATGAGCGATCGCCGGCGCCGTCGTCGCCCGTCATTCCCCGAGTGGCGCCCGGAAACCCCGGACATGCCCTCAGCCCAGCCCTTCAGGCATAGTCCGGCATCCCGGCGAGCAGCTTGTCCAGCGTGACCGGATATTCGCGCACCCGCACGCCCGTCGCATTGTAGATCGCATTGGCGACCGCCGCGGCCACCCCGCATATGCCCAGCTCGCCCACGCCCTTCGCCTTCATCGGTGACGAGATGGGGTCGGTTTCATCGAGGAAGATCACCTCCTGATGCGGGATGTCGGCGTGGACCGGCACTTCATATCCGGCAAGGTCGTGGTTCACGAAGAAGCCGAAGCGCTTGTCGACCGCCAGTTCCTCCATCAACGCCGCGCCGACCCCCATGGTCATCGCGCCGATGACCTGGCTGCGCGCCGATTTGGGATTGAGGATACGCCCCGCCGCGCAGACGGCCAGCATGCGGCGGACGCGGATCTCTCCGGTCGCGGCGTCCACGGCCGCTTCCACGAAATGCGCCCCGAATGTCGATTGCTGATAGGTCTTGCCCAGGTCGCCATATTCGATGAGGTCTTCGGCCACCAGCTCGCCATCCCGCGCCGCGTCGGCAAGCTTCGCGCGGCGGTTGCCCGAACGCACCTCCCCGTCGGAAAATGCCGCATCGGCGGGATTGAAGCCGAGCCTGGCCGCTACCGCATCGCGCAGCTTGACGCAGGCGGCATAGACGCCGGCGGTGGCGTTGTTCGCCCCCCATTGGCCGCCGGACCCGGCGGAGACCGGGAAACTGGAATCCCCCAGCGTCACGACGATCCTGTCGATCGGCAGGCCCATCATCTCGGCGGCGGTCTGGGCGATGATCGTATAGGTGCCGGTGCCGATGTCGGTCATGTCGGTTTCCACCGTGACGATGCCGCCGCTGTTCAGCCTGACCCGCGCCGCCGATTTCATCAGCAGGTTGTTGCGGATGGCCGCCGCGACCCCCATGCCGACCAGCCAGCGGCCATCGCGCACGCGGCCGGGCTGCGCCGCCCGCTTGTTCCAGCCGAAGCGCTCCGCCCCCTGTTGCAGGCACTGGATCAGCTGGCGCTGGGAAAAGGGCCGGCCGGGCTTTTCCGGGTCGACCTGCGTGTCGTTGAGGATGCGGAAGGCGATGGGGTCCATGCCCAGCTTTTCCGCCATCTCGTCCATGGCGATCTCCAGCGCCATCAGGCCCGGCGCTTCGCCGGGCGCGCGCATCGCATTGCCCTCCGGCAGGTCGAGCACGGCCAGCCGGGTGCGGATCATCCGGTTGGCCCCGGCATAGAGCAGGCGGGTCTGCTGCACGGCGGTTTCGGGGCCGCCGCCCGGCAGGTCGCCGGACCAGCTTTCATGCCCGATCGCGGTGATCCTGCCATCCCGCGATGCGCCGATGCGGATGCGCTGGATGGTCGCCGGGCGATGGGTGGTGTTGTTCATGATCATGGGGCGGGTCAGCGCCACCTTCACCGGCCGCCCGACCGCCTTCGCGCCCAGCGCCGCCAATATGGCATCCGCCCGCACGAACAGCTTGCCGCCGAAACCGCCGCCGATATAGGGCGAGAGCAGCCGCACATTCTGTTTGGGGATGCCCAGCGTCGTCGCGACTTCGCCCACGCTCCACGCGATCATCTGGTTCGATGTCCACAGCGTCAGCTTGTCGCCTTCCCATGCGGCGATGGAGGCATGGGGTTCCATCATCGCATGGCTGTGGTCCGGCGTCGTATAATGCGCGTCGAGCGTCACGGGGGCGGCCGCAAAGGCGCTGGCGAAATCGCCGACCGCGATATCCGTGTCGCCGGCCGGCTCGGTGGCGCCGTCCAGCGCATGGCTGAGGTCGAACGCGCCCTTTTCGCGCGTATAGTCGACGCGGACAAGCTGCGCCGCGGCGCGCGCCTGTTCGAATGTCTCGGCGATGACGATGGCGATGGCCTGATGATAATGTTCGATGACCGGGCCGCCCAGCAATCTGGCGGTGTTCATCCGGCCCTTTCCGAGCGTGCCGGCCTCCGCCGCCGTCACGATCCCGATCACGCCGGGCGCCGCGCGGGCCGCATCCAGCCTGATGCTGGCGATGCGCCCCTTGGCGATGCCGGCGCCGACGATGAACCCATAGGCCTGGTTGGCGATCACATCGTGCCGCTCATAGGCATAGGGCGCGAGGCCGCTGGTCTTGAGCGGCCCGTCGATGCGGTCGAACGGCTTGCCGATGACCTTCAGCTGGTCGATCGGGTTGGTGGTCGCGGGCGTATCGAATTTCATCGCCTTATCCCTTTGCCTGCGCCATGGCCGCGCCGAGCGTGCGCTCGACCAGCTTGAGCTTGAATGCATTGTCATGGGTGGGCTTCGCGCCAGCGAGCAGCGCGGACGTGACCGCTTTCGCCCCGCGCGGCATGTCCGCTTCGGCGGCCTCTATGCGCCAGGGCTTGTGGGCAACGCCGCCCAGGGCGACCTGCCCCGTGCCGTCGCGCTGGATGATCGCGCCCACCGAAACGAGGGCGAAGGCGTAGGACGCGCGGTCCCGCACCTTGTGATAGACATGGGTGCCGCCGACGGGGGGAGGCAGGGTGACGCCCGTAATCAGTTCCCCGGCCTCCAGCGCCGTTTCGATATGCGGGGTGTCGCCGGGCAGGCGATAGAAGTCGGCGATGGCAATGGCGCGGGTCTGGCCGTCCGCCTTCACCGTTTCCACCCGCGCATCGAGCGCGCGCATGGCGACCGCCATGTCGCTGGGATGAGTCGCGATGCAGGCATCGCTGACGCCGATCACGCCCAGTTGCCGGCTGACCCCGCCGATGGCGGCGCAGCCGCTGCCTGGCTTGCGCTTGTTGCACGGCTGGTTGGTGTCGTAGAAATAGGGGCAGCGGGTACGCTGGAGCAGGTTGCCCGCCGTCGTCGCCTTGTTGCGCAGTTGGCCCGATGCGCCGGCCAGCAGTGCGCGGGAGAGCAGCGCATAGTCGCGCCGCACCCGCTGATGCGCGGCAAGATCGGTATTGCGCACCAGCGCGCCGATGCGCAGCCCGCCCTCGGGCGTCGTCTCGATCCTGTCGAAGCCAAGGCCGTTGACGTCGATCAGATGCGTGGGCGCCTCGATCTGCAGCTTCATCAGGTCGAGCAGGTTGGTGCCGCCGGCGATGAACTTCGCGCCCTGGGTGCGGATGGCGGCGGCCGCCGCCTCGGTCGGCGAACCGGCGCGTTCATAGGTGAAGGGTTTCATGCACGCCTCCCGGCGACGTCGGTGATCGCTTCCAGGATGTTGGAATAGGCGCCGCAGCGGCAGATATTGCCGCTCATGCGCTCGCGGATCTCATCATTGCTGGCCTGCGGACGGCTGGTGAGGCTTTCGCTTGCATGGCTGGGGATGCCCGCCGCGATCTCGTCCAGCACCGCCACGGCCGAGCAGATCTGGCCCGGCGTGCAATAGCCGCACTGATAGCCGTCATGCCTGACGAAGGCCGCCTGCATCGGGTGTAGGTTGTCGGGCGTGCCCAATCCCTCGATGGTGGTGATCGCATCGCCTTCATGCATCACGGCCAGGGTCAGGCAGCTGTTGATGCGCCGCCCTTCGACGATCACCGTGCAGGCGCCGCACTGGCCATGGTCGCAGCCCTTTTTCGTGCCGGTCAGGTGGAGATGTTCGCGCAGGGCGTCGAGCAGTGTCGTGCGCGTGTCGAGCGCCATCTCCCGCGGGGTGCCGTTGACCACGAAGCTTGTCTTCACTTTTTCCGGGTCGGGCTGCTGCCGGGGCGCCTGCGCTTCGGCCACGGGAACGGTGGCGACGGCGACACCGGCGGCCCCCGTCGCGAGCAATTCTCGCCGTGATAGCTCAAGTTCGGGCATGCTGCTCATGATGGTCGCTCTCTTTCGTCAGGCCGGCCACGATATGAAGCCGAAGGGAGCGGCATTTGCCGCCATGTCTTTTCGAAATGAACCGTGACGACCGTGACGCCGCCCGGCTCATGGTGATGTTTCAAGCGAACGTAACGCCCGGCAGTTCCACGAAGAAATATCTCCGCTAGGCATAATGCGATATCGGCACTTCATCAATCATGCATCCGCGTCCGGAACGATGGATATGGGCGATATCCATCGGCAGAGACATCTGTCGGCGCGGTTATGGACCGCGATTGTGACGGCTGTCGCAATCAGGCCCCCGGGAACGATCCATGCCGGACCCATCGTCCATCGGCTGACGCGCATATTTTATGCGTGTCGCTTCGCGCCTGCGCACGCTAGAGCGATCCCGCATGGGGCGGAAACGCCTATTCTTGTGGTCGCATTTTCGAACCCGATGGCTGTTCCATGGTCATGGCCGGAAATGCTCTGGGCGGCGCGCATGTCTCGCAACTGGTTCTCCATCATCGGCCTCTATCTGATCGGCGTGCTGGCTGCGGCACAGCTCGCCAAATTCTCCGCGCTGGCGCCGATCCTCCGGCAGAGCTACGGGCTGACCCTTGCGCAGGTCGCGCTACTGATCTCGCTGCTTGAGGTCGGGGGCGCGCTGTTCGGCTTCGTTTCCGGCCTGGGCGTCGCCCGGATCGGCGCGCGCCGCTTTCTCCTGACGGGGCTGGTGATCCTGGCCGCGACCAGCGCGGTCGAGGGGCTTGCGGCGCATGCCTTGCCGTTGTTCCTTGCCCGCGCGGCGGAAGGCATCGGCTATGTCCTGGTCGTCATCGCCGCACCGACACTGATCATCGCCATCGCCCATGAGCGTCAGCGCGCCGCCGCCCTTGCCGTCTGGAGCACATTCGTGCCGGTGGGCATCGCACTGGGCAGCGCGCTGACGGGCCTGCTGGTGGGCGGCGTGGGGGCTTCGGGCACCATCCTGCTCTGGGGCGGGGTGGCCTGCGCCGCGCTGCTTTTCGCCTGGCAATTGCCGATCGGCGGTGGCGGGCAGCGCGCCGCGATCCGGATGCCGCTGGCCGGCGCGTGGCTCGCGACCCTGGCCTTCGGTTTCTACACCATGTTCGTCTGCGCGCTGATGATGTTGCTGCCGAGTTTCCTGGTGGAGAAGACCGGCGCGAGCGTGGCCGATGCGGGCGTGATTGCGGGGCTCGTCTCGCTTGCGGCGCTGCCGGCGACGACAATCGCCATCCTGGCCATGCGGCGGGGCACGCTGGAGGGCAGGGCGCTCTATGCCGTCCTCATCGCCTGCCTTGTCGTCACCGCCGCGCTCTCGCCACTGGTCTTTGCCAGAGGCAGCGTGCCGGGCGCGGGCGCGACGGTGCCCGGCCTGCTCGCCTTTCTCACCGTGACGCTGAGCGGCATCAGCTCTCCGCTGGTCTTCGCGCGTCTGCCGATCCTGGCGGGTGCCGCAAGCCCCGACGATCCCCGCATCGCCGTGGCGACGGGCCTGTTGACCCAGTTCGGGGCCGGAGGCGCGCTGATCGGTCCGCCGCTCGGCGGTCTGGTCGTGTCCTGTTGGGGATGGACGGCGCTTGGCGGCGTGATCGCGTTGCTGGCGCTGCTGATGCTGGCAACGCTGATGCTGGCGGAATGGGCGAATGCGCGCTCTGCCCGCGCATAGGCGGCGCCTCCGCGCGTTGCCCGGCCGTCAGTTGCCTTCGGCGCGCAGTTGCAGGAACAGGCGCTCGATCTCCTGCGGTTCGAGCAGCCATGTCCGGGTCTTCTGCCCCTCGCGTGCCATCGGGTGAGTCAGCAATATCCGGGCTTCGGCCTGATGGAGCGCCTTGAGCGCCACAAAATGCCGCACGCATTCGCGGATGGTGGCGATCAGGGGCGCCTTGCCCGCCAGGTCGATGAGGGTGGCTGGCTGGTCCCAGGGGATAGGCTTCACGACATGGTTCCTTGCAAAGATGGTGGCCATCATGCGATGTCCGGCATGGCGGAGCGTTACGCGCCCGGCCCGCCTACTTCAACCTCAGCGGCAGGCCGGCGGCGACAAGGAGCACTTCGTCGGCGCAGCCCGCGACCTTCTGGTTGAGCCGCCCCGCCGCGTCGCGGAACCGCCGGGCGAGGGCGTTTTCCGGCACGATGCCCAGGCCCACTTCATTGGCCACCAGAATGACGGTGCCGGGCGCATGGCCGACCGCATCGGCAAGGCTCTCCGCCGCATCCTCAAGGTCGTGCCCGGCCAGCATCAGGTTGGACAGCCACAGCGTCAGGCAATCCACCAGCAGCACCTGCTCGTCGCCCGCGGCCTCTTCAATCGCTTCGGGCAACGCGAACGGCGCCGCGATGGTGCGCCATCGCGGCCCCCGGTCCTCCCGATGGCGCGCGATGCGTTCCGCCATTTCCTCGTCCAGCGCCTGCCCTGTCGCGATATAGAGGAGCGCACCCGGCAACGCCTCCGCGCGTGCCTGCGCATGGCGGCTCTTGCCCGATCGCGCGCCGCCGAGGATGAGGATCGAGGTCATGTTCTGGTGCGCCTCCCGGTGTCATTTGTTTGCGGGGTTCTCATACTATCCACGCCCATCCTAGCGCCACGATCCAGAGCCCCAGGCAGGCTCGGCGATACAGGGCAAGCGCGCGGCGGACGTCATGCCGGCATGGGTCTCGTCCATCGCCCAGCCATGGCTTGGGCGTCGCCACGCCGTCATAGCGCAGCGGTCCGCCAAGGCGGATGCCCAGCGCACCGGCCATCGCCGCCTCCGGCCAGCCCGCATTGGGGGAAGCATGTTTGCCGCCATCGCGCCGCAGGATGCGCCATCCCCGCCCGGCGGCAAGGCACAGCAGCATGGCGGCAAGCCGGGCGGGCAGCAGGTTGGCCAGATCGTCGCATCGGGCCGAAGCCCAGCCAAAGGCGCGCAATGGCGGCTCGGGATGGCCGATCAGGCTGTCCGCGGTATTGACGGCCTTATAGGCCCAGATGCCCGGCAACCCCAGCAGCATCAGCCAGAACAAAGGTGCGGCGACGCCGTCGCAGAAGCTTTCGGCCAGGCTTTCGATGGCGGCGCGAGCGATCCCGGCCTCATCCAGCCCGGCGGTATCGCGGCCGACGATCATGGCAACGGCCTGCCGGGCGGCGGGCAGGTCGTCGCGCTCCAGCGCGCGGGCCACCGGCAGGATATGGTCGAACAGGCTGCGCTGTGCGAGCGCGGGGCATGCCGCCAGCGCGATCAGCAGCCAGCCGGCCGGTCCGGCGTGATGGTCGATCGCCAGCGCGATCAGCCACCCCGTGCCACCGCCCGCCAGCAACAGGATCAGAAGAGTGGCGATGCCCGCTGCCCGGCGCATGGCATCGGGCAGGTCCGGGCGGTTCCATCGGGTTTCGCAGGCAGCAATGATCCGGGCAAATCCGCCGACGGGGTGCCCGACCCGTGCATAGAGCCAGCGCGGCCAGCCGATGCTCGCGTCGAGCATCAGCGCGGCGAGGGCGACGGGGTCAGCCATTGGCAAGCGCCCGGTCCAGCCGTTCATAGGCCGCCGCGCCAGAGGGGAGGCCGAAGCGAAGCCAGCGCGGGTTTTCCGCGAAGGGACGGGTCAGGATGGCATGGCGGGCGAGATGCTGGAACAGGCCATGGGCGTCGTCCGCCTCGATCAGGCGGAACAGGGGGCAATGGCCGA
This sequence comes from Sphingobium aquiterrae, assembly GCF_037154135.1. Classification (NCBI taxonomy): domain Bacteria; kingdom Pseudomonadati; phylum Pseudomonadota; class Alphaproteobacteria; order Sphingomonadales; family Sphingobiaceae; genus Sphingobium; species Sphingobium aquiterrae. The sequence goes on along the minus strand of NZ_JBANFL010000011.1, from coordinate 46,014 downwards.
TGGGCCGATGGCCGTGGCGCATGAGCAGATCGTCCAGCCGCGCCGCCCGTTCCGGCAGGTCCGCGCGCGTCCGGGCGATCCAGCCTGTGTCCCGATAGGCTTCCGTGCCGATGGCCAGCGCCGCCGCCGACAGCGGCCAATCGCCCAGCCATTGGCGATAGGCCGCCACGATCCGCGCCGGACCCAGCACGAAACCCAGCCTGAGACCGGCCAGCCCGAAATATTTGCCGAAGGAGCGCATGACGATCAGCTGTCGGTCATCCGCCACCATGGCCGCGACGGACTGCCCCGGCGCGGCATCGGCAAAGGCTTCATCCACGATCAGCCAGCCGCCGGCGTCCTGCATCCGGCCAAGCCATGCCAGCAATTGCGCCGGGGCGACCATCCGGCCATCGGGATTGTTGGGATTGGCGAGCAGCAGCGCGGATGGTTCCGCCAGCGAGGCCGGGACATCGGCGATCCCCCGGCTCTGCGGAAAGATCGCGCCATGGGTTCGGTAGGCGGGCGTGAAATGCAGCGCGGGCAGGGGGAGGATGGCGGCGAGCAGGCGCAAGCCCATCTCGCTGCCGGGCACGGCGCAGCAATGGGCGGGATCGACGCCGAAATGCCGCGCAGCCGCCGCCTCCAGAGCGGCCAGCTGCCGGGGATCGGGCAGGGGATGCCAGTCCGGCGCGATGGCGGCGGCTCCCGGCCAGGCGACGGGGTTGATGCCGGTGGACAGGTCGATCCACGGCTCGGCGCCTTCGCCGAAAAAGGCGCGCGCTTCGGCAAGGCGGCCGCCATGCCATGTCCACTCGCCGCTCATGCCGCGCACAGCAGGCCCAACAGCAGCCCGCTCTCCACCAGTTCGATGCCTGCGCCATGGCCGTCGCCGGAGATGCCGCCGATCCGGCGCCCGATCCACCAGCCCCAGGCGATAAAGAGCGGGAGCGCAATCGCCAGCCCCGGCGCGAAGCAGGCCGCAATCCCGCCGGCCGCCAGCCAGCAGGCGACATGACTCCAGCGGATCGCGCCGCCAAACCGCGCGCCAAGCCCCTGATGCAGCGGGGGCAGCCATAGCGTCCAGACGAGCGGCCCGATCCGGGCGATGGCCGGCACAGCGGCGATGGCCCATAGCGGCGCTGCGGGAATCGCGAGCCGCAGCAGGACCAGCTTGGCGATCAGTTGCAGCGCGATGGCGGTCGCGCCGAAACTGCCGATATGGGGGTCCGCCAGCACGGCGCTCAGCCGACTCCTGTCCTTGTGCGCCGCGCCCGCGGCGTCGGCGATGTCGCCAAGGCCGTCCAGGTGCAACGCGCCCGTCACCCATATCCAGCCGACAAGCCCCGCCAGCGCACCCGCCCAGGGATCGACCCGTCCCCCCGCCCAGGTCGCGGCGGACACCACCGCGCCGACCGCCAGCCCGGCCACCGGGAACCAGCGCATGCAGGCCGCGAAATCCTCTTCGCTCGCCGCCATGGCGGGCAAGGGCAGGCGCGTCATGAACTGCATGGCAAGGATCAGCCGCCTCATGTGGCCAGCGCCGTAATGAGCGCGGTGCGTTGCGCGCCGGGCCATATCCGCAAGGAGATGAGCGCCGTATAGGGAAGGTCGAAGGCCCAGCTCTGCCGGTAATCGAGGCCGAACAGGCAGGACAGCGCGGCCCGCATGGCGCCTGCATGCGTGACCACCAGCGTCGGTGCCCCGATCTCCTCCAGCGCGGCGCCGACGCGCGCGACAAGGGCGTGCCATGTCTCCCCCTGCGGCGGCGCATGGCCCAGAGGGTCGTTCCAGAAGGCGGCGAGCCGTGCCGTGTCCAGTTCGCCGGGATGGGCGCCGTCCCATGCGCCGAAATCCAGCTCACGCCAGCGTGGGTCGATGCGCAGCGGCAGGCCATGCGATGCCGCGATCATGTCCGCTGGATCGCGCGCCCGGACAAGGTCCGAACAGACGACCGCATCGACCTCAAGTTCGCGCGCGCGTGCAAGGCAGGCGGCGCAGCCCTCGTCGGTAGCGGCGGCATCGGTATGGCCGAGCAGCCGTCCGGCGCCGACGGGCGCGCCATGGCGCATGAGGTGCAGCGTGAAGGCGGTCACGATGCGGGCGGTGGCAGGGAGGGCAGTTGCAGGGCGCCGGCGATGGCTGCTTCGGCGAAGGTCGCCATGCCGTTATGCGCGGCGAGCGCCGAGCGGACGATCTGCGCGGCCACCGCGGCGCCCGTGCCTTCGCCAAGGCGCATGCCCAGTTGCAGCAACGGCTCCAGGCCGAGCTTTTCCAGCAGCCGGACATGCCCCGCTTCCGCCGAGCAATGCGCGGCGAGGCAATGGGCGGTGAAACCGGGGACGGCGGCTGCCAGCGGTGCGATGGCCGCGCAGCAGATAAACCCGTCCAGCAGCACCGGCACGCGCTGCATCCGCGCGGCCAGGATGGCGCCCGCCATGGCGGCGATTTCCCGCCCGCCAAGGCGCCGCAGCGTTTCGAAGGGGCTGATGCATCCCGCCGCGTGAAAGGCGAGCGCCTGCGCGATCACGCTTGTCTTGCGACCGATGCCGGCATCGTCGATGCCCGTGCCGCGCCCGACCCAGCGTTCCACTGTCCCGCCGAAGCTCTGTGCGCAGAGCGCGGCGGCGGGGGTGGTGTTGCCGATCCCCATCTCGCCGACGAACAGCAGGTCGATGCCGGCGGTGACGACCTGTGCCCCGGCCGACAGGGCGGCCAGGCATTCCGCTTCGGTCAGCGCGGGCGCGCGGCTGATGTCGCCCGTTGGCCTGTCGAGGTCGAGCGGGATGACCGTCAGCTCGGCCCCGCACGCCCCCGCCAGCGCATTGATCGCCGCCCCGCCGGCGCGGAAATTGGCGACCATCTGCTGCGTCACCTCCGGCGGAAAGGCGCTGACCCCTTGCGCGACCACGCCATGATTGCCGGCGAACACGGCCGCCCGGATGCGCTCCGCGCGGGGGCGGGCGGTGCCCTGCCAACTCGCCATGAACAGCGCGATCTCTTCCAGCCGCCCCAGCGATCCGGCCGGTTTGGTCAATGCCGCCTGCCGGAGCGAAGTGGCCTCCATGGCCTGCGGATCGGGCTGCGTCAGGTTGGCGAGCGCATGCTCGAATGCCGCGACGGAAGGAAACAGGCTCATGGCACCACAAATCCCTCTGGCGGGGTGCGGGTGATGAAATGGCCTTTCACGCCGGCCGGCCAGTCGGCATAGCGCACCTGTCCTTCCGCGCTGGCGGCATGATGGCGGGCATAATCGAGGATGGCGCGGGCGGCATCGTCATCGGGCGTGAAATCGCCCAGCACATAGCCGATCTTGCCCGGCGCGCGGATGTGGACGGTGCAGTGCCGGGTGCAGGCGAACAGGCAGGCCATGTCCTGCACGGCGATGCCGTCAAAGGCGGGATCGCCGTCTTTGACGCGCCGCAAGGCATCGCCGAGCAGCGCACCGCCGCGCCGCCCGTCCCCGTCCTCGCGCTGTTCGGGGGAAAGGCGGCATGTGCTGCACACGACCACCCCCGTTCCAGCCGCCGATCCATCCTCCACCCGGCGCAGCATCAGAAACGGCTCCTGATGCCGAGATAGACGGAGCGGCCGAGCGATGAATAGCCGCCCGCCGTCTCATAGGCGACGTCGAACAGGTTTTCGATCCGGCCCTGCACGGTCAGGCCGGGCAGGAGCTTCCATTCCGCCCGCAGGTCCGTCAGCAGATAATCGTCCAGCATGGTGCCGCCGATCCGGTCGAGGCTGCCACCCGCATAGCGCAGGGCAACGCTGGTGGTGACGCCGAAGGGGAAATCATAGCCGATCCGGCCATTGGCCAGATGCCGGGGCACGCGCGCCAGCTGCCGATTGAAATTGCCGCCTTCGGTCCGGTCGACGGCGGCGATCCAGCTGTAATTGCCATCCATGGTCAGGCGCCCGAGGTGGAGCGTGCCGGCAAATTCCAGCCCATGGGCGCGGCTCTTGTTCACATTGGCATAATAGCCGAAACGCGTGGTCGTGGTGCCGGGGACATAGCATATGGCCGGCAGCGCGCCGCTGGTCGGGCAATAGGCGAAGTCGATCAGATTATCGGTCTGCCGTTCGAACCATGTGCCCGAAAGCCGCAGCTTCTCACCCAGCAGCGCCTGTTCGATGCCCGCCTCCCAGCTTTGCGCCTTTTCCGGCTGCAGGTTGGCCGCGCCATAGAGGCTGAACAGCTGATAGAGCGATGGCGCCTTGAACCCTTCGTCATAGCTGGCGCGCAGCACGGTCGCCCCCTTGTTCAGCGACCATGCCGCCCCGGCGCTGAATACCGTGTTTCCGCCGAAGTTGGAATGATGATCCCGCCGCGCGCCGCCGTTCAGCGTCAGCCCGGCAAGAGGCGTCAGGCGCAGCTCGGCATAGAGGCTGTCGATATCGGCGCGCGTCTGCGTCAGTGTATAGGGCAGGGCGTTGTTGGCGGGCGAGCCATTGGTCATCCGCTGCTCCTCGCGCTCCGCGCCGAAGACCATGTCGGCCAGCGGTGAAAGCGTGAAGGTGCCCTGATATTCATAGCGGCGGACCTTGCCCTTCGCATCGAAATTGAGGGCGCGGATCGTGCGGCGCGGATCGTAATTCTCGCGGTCGGTATCGCTCTGCAGGATGGCGATCCGGTTCCTCAGCCGGCCATCCAGCAGCGCCGCGTTGATGCCGGCATAGACGGTCCATTCCTTCGTCAGCCCATAGACGGGGGCGTCGCCGGAGCTGCCGTCGAAATCATTGCGGGCGCTGGCATAATAGCCGCGAAGGTCGACCGAGACCGCCTGCGAGAGGCGCAGCGTGGCGGTGCCATTGCCGGCGTTGCGGCGATAACCGTCCTTTTCCGTTCCGCTGGCGAGCGCGGAAATCCCGTCCGTGGTGAAGGTCGATCCGGACAGGCGCCAGTCCAGCAGGTCGCTATGCCCGCCGACAGCCGCCCGGCCGCTGATCGTCTGGCGCGATCCGGCCTCCATCGCGGCGCTGCCCTCCAGCGCTTTTGTGGGGCGCGCGGTCTGGACATTCACCACGCCGCCGATGGCGTCGCTGCCCCAGAGGATGGATTGCGGCCCGCGCAATATCTCGATCCGCTCGATATCGTCGGTCAGCAGGTTGGAAAAGCTGTAGCCGCCCGCCGTCGATGACGGATCGGCCAGCCGCATCCCGTCGATGACGAACACCGTCTGCCCGGCATCCGCGCCACGGATGCGCAGCGATGTCGTGGTGCCATAGCCGCCGTTGCGGACCATGCTGATGCCCGGTGTCCGCACGAGCGCGTCCGATATGGCGATCGGCTGTGCCTGTTCGATATCCTCGCGGTCGAGCACGGTCACGCTGGACGAGACCCGGTCGCGCTCGACCGGGGTGCGCAGCGCGGTGACGACGATCTGGCTGTTGTCGGCGTCGGCGCCAGCACTGGCTTCCGTATCGGGCGTCTGGGCCAGCGCGGGCGAGGCGATAAGAGCGGAAAGGCAGAAGAAATGTGAAACGGTATGCATTGATTCGGTCCCCCAAAGGCACGGAGCCCCGAACGGGAGACGCGGGAGAATGCACGGGCGCATGCGCACGACATCCGGCCCGCGCTTTCCCGCGCGAGGCAGTCAATGTCGTTGCTCGAGGAAGACCCCGCTCGGCCGGTGCACCCTGCCCGGACGAAGAACGACCGCGTCAGGCAGGTCTCCTGGCTTGCGGGTCGACGCCGTTCCGGACCGCCTTCTCAGAACCCGAAAGTCCCAATGGCATTTGGCCCGATGGCTCACCGCTCACAGTTGCAGGGGCAGCCGGGGTATCGAACCCCGTTCCCTTTGAATCCCCTTTCGGGGAACCTGTCGCGAGGCGGGCAGATACCGTGCGTTGCAGCATTCCGCAAGCCGCGATCATGCCGCACGCTTGCGCAACGACGCCCGCTATCCTATCCCCGGTGGCGCAACGGGTGCCCGAAAGGGCTTAATCGGGAAGTCCGGAACGGCCATCTGGCCAAAGCCGGCACTGCTCCCGCAACTGTCATCGGCGAGCGCTTCGCCACATGCCATTGGGGTCTTGGCCCTGAGAAGGCGGCGAGGGCGCGAGGAACCGAGAAGTCAGGAAACCGGCCGGTTGCCGTCGATCCTTCGCGCGGGCGGGATGTACCGGGCGGACGAGGGCTGAACCCCTTGCGTGACGACATTGTGCGTAACGTTGAAGGGGGGAGCCGCGATGATGCCTCACAGCTGAAGAATGACGCCATGGCCCGGCGCGCGTGGTGTGCAGCCACCATGCCGGCCACGATGCGCTTTCCCCGCCGGCCTTTGCGCCGGCATCGCTGATTCCCTTTCCTGTTCGGAGACCATGATGATGGCCCAACGCACGCGTTTCGACCTTGGCATTTTTGCGCTGCTGGCGCTGGTGATGCTTGCCACCCGCACCCATTCGCTCAGCGCCTATGTCCACCTGCCCGACACCGGCTGGGCGAGCTTTTTCGTCGCCGGATATTATATCCGTTCGCGCATGGCCTTTCCGGCGCTGTTCCTGCTCGCCTTTGCCATCGACCTTGTCGTCATCGGCGCGAGGGGCGGGGCGTCCTTCTGCTTCACCCCGGCCTACTGGATGCTGGTGCCGGCCTATGGCACCATGTGGTGCGCCGGGCGTTTCGCGGCGAAGCGCATGGGGGCGAGCCTTGCCATCCTGCCCGCGATCGTCGTGCTGGCGGTCGGCGCGACATTTGTCGGCCATCTGTTTTCCAGCGGTGGATTCTATGTCCTGAGCGGCCATTTCAAGGACCCGTCGCTGGCCGGGTTCGCGGGGCGCATCATCCGCTATTTCCCCGGATCGCTGCTGTCGACGCTGACATGGACGGGCGTTGCGATCGCCTGTCATGCGGTGGTCGTATTGCTGACGTCCGGCCAGTCATCGGGACAGCGCCGATGAGCGACATGGAGGGCCAGCACCACAAGGCGGTCGTTGATCCGAGGGCCGTGGCGGCATCGATCGATGCGGGGTGACGCCCGATGCCCGGCCTTGCTGGTCGCCGCGCCGGCATCGGGGCAGGGCAAGACGCTTGTCACCGCGGCGCTCGCCCGGCGGCATCGCATGGCCGGGCGGCGGGTGCGCGTGTTCAAATGCGGCCCGGATTTCCTGGACCCGATGATCCTGGAGTGCGCATCGGGGGCGCCCGTCCATCAGCTCGACCTGTTCATGGGGGGTGAGGCCTATTGCCGCGCCCTGCTGCATGAAGCGGCGCGCGACGCCGATGTGATCCTTGTCGAAGGCGTGATGGGGTTGTTCGACGGCCATCCTTCCGCCGCCGACCTAGCGGCGCGCTTCGGCCTGCCGGTGCTGGCGGTGGTCGATGGTTCCGCGATGGCGCAGAGCTTCGGCGCGCTGGTGCATGGCCTTGCCAGCTATCGGGACGATATCGGTGTCAGCGCCGTGCTCGCCAATCGGGTGGCGGGTGCGCGCCATGCCGGGATGCTGCGAGACAGCCTAAGGGGGGATGTCCGCTGGCTGGGCGCATTGTTCCGCGATGGTGGGATCGCACTTCCAGAACGGCATCTGGGGCTCGTCCAGGCGCAGGAAATCGACGATCTCGATGCCCGGATCGAGCGCGCGGCGGCGCTTCTGTCCGCCGATGCGCAATGGCTGCCGCCGCCGGTGTCTTTCGCCGCGCCGGACGATGGGGAGCCGCCGCGCCTGCTGGAGGATGTCAGAATCGCCGTCGCCCGCGACGATGGCTTTGCGTTTCTCTATCCGGCCAATCTCGCCCTGCTGGAAAGGATGGGTGCTCGCCTGCGCTTTTTCTCCCCGATTCGCGATGGGGCGCTGCCGCCCTGCGATGCCCTGTGGCTGCCGGGCGGATATCCCGAGCTTCACCTGCGGGCGCTCGCCGGAAACATCGCGATGATGGAGAGCATTCGCGCGCATCATGCATTGGGCCGGCCGATCCTCGCCGAATGCGGGGGCATGCTGTATTGCGCGCGCACGCTGGCCGATGTCGCGGGGGAGCAGGCGTCCATGCTCGGCCTGCTGGATGCCGGGGCAAGCATGCAGCCGCGCCTGTCCGGGCTGGGCCTGCAGGAGGTGACATTGCCGGAGGGCCATCTGCGGGGGCACAGCTTCCATTATTCCCGGCTCGAAACGGCGGAGCTACCCCTGGCGAGGACGTCAAATCCCAATGGCGGCGTGGGGGAGGCCGTGTACCGGCGGGGTTCGCTCACGGCATCCTATGTGCATTTCTATTTCCCGTCATGCCCCGCTGCCGTGGCGGCGCTGTTCACGGCGCGGCACGCCTGATCGGCATGGAGCTGAATGGTGACTGGCCCTAACGCTCCACGATGCGCGTATAGAGATGCCAGCTGGCATAGCCGAGCACCGGAAGTGCCACCGCCAGCCCGATGAATGCGGGAATGCAGGCCACCGCCAGGATGATCGCGACATACAGCCCCCAGCGGAAGATGACGATCGGATTCTGCACGGTCGCCCGGAACGACGCCTCGACCGCGTCGCTCGCATGCACCGGCCTGTCGACAAGCATCGGGAAGGAAATCACCGAGATGGTCAGGGTGACGATGGCAAAGCACAGGCCGACGGCATTGCCGATGACGATCAGGCGCCAGCCTTCGGGCGTGCCGAACAATTGCGTCAGGAACGCGCCGACATCCGCCGGCGCCAGCGTGCCGAGCGTGGCATCGTAAATGGCGCGGGCCGCCACCATCCATCCGATGGCCATGATGGTCAGCGCCGCCGCCAGCCCCAGGATCTGGACGCGCGAGGTGCCGCGCAGGGGATCGAAGAAATGATTCCATCCGGTCTCCAGCCCTTTTTCGCGGCGCCGGGCCAGTTCGTAGAAGCCGATGGCGATGACCGGCCCCAGCAGCGTGAAGGTGGCCGCCATCGGGAAGATGAGCGGCACCATATGGCGGTTGAGCGCGAACGCCGCGGCGATGAGCGCCACCGCCGGATAGATGATGCCCGCGAAGAGGAAATCGCCCCGAAGCGCGAGAAAATCACGCACGCCCTCCCGGAGCGCCCAATGGAGATCGGCAACGCCAATGCGGCGCAGCTTCAAGGATGACATCGAAGACAGATGCGGTGACGCGGCGACCATAGCGAGTCTCCCAACTGGAGCGTCGCCACATGGCGCGGAAACGCTCTTTCCCTTGTGGTCGCATTTTCGGCCCGAATGCCTGTTTCCCGGCCATTGCCGAAAATGCTCCCGGCAGTTCCGGGCTACGATCAGCCAAGCTGCCGAACGGACATGGCGCGGGTGCAAAAGCGCTATCCGATTGAAGAACGATACGCCTTTCCCATGCCGGATTCCAGCACCGTTGTTTGCGCCGCGATGGATGCTGCCTGTTCCTGCGCTTCACGCGGGAAGCGCTGCCGGGGTCCGTGCGGCAGAAAAGGGGCGGAACGGGCGCGCCATTGCGCCGCATGACTATTTTCAGATGCGTGACGGCGATCACGCGTGCGCCCGTGCGAATCATCTATTCTAGCGGCGCGACCCGAGGAGATCAGACACTCCTGATTTCCTATATCCTGACCCGGCAAGCCTTACCGCTTGCCGGGTCATTTTTTATGCTACGGCCGCATCACGCAGTGAGTTGACAGGACGGGCCGCAAGGGCGCTTTTGGGCCGCTGTCTGAATGATCGGTGGGGGACAAGTTGCAGGAAGCGGAACGGCTGGCCGTGATCAGAACCGTCTTTGCCTGCGACAGCGACAGCGCGGCCGCCCTGGCTGCCGCGATGAAGGATATCCGATTCGCCAACAAGAGCGCGGTCGCCCGGCAGGGTGACATTTCCGGGCAGTGCTGGCTGGTCGTGGAGGGCACGGCCCAGTCCCGCATCATTTCGTCCGACGGCCAGGAAACGCTGCTCGCGGTCTACGGGCCGGGCGAGATCTTCGGCAATTATCCGGAACCCGCGCCGCTTCGCGCGGATATCATCGCCGTGGGTTTCCTCCACCTGCTGACCATCGAATCCGGTGCGTTGATGGCGTTCGCCCGTCGGCATGCGGACATCGGCTGCGGCTTGTCGGCATTGTTCGCGCGGCAACTCGACATCATGTTGGACCGCATGGCGGCCAGGACGACATTGACGGCGACGGGGCGGGTCTATGCCGAGCTTCTGAGGATGGCCGGGCCGTCCGGCCGGATCGCGCCGCCGCCCGTGCTTGCCGCGCTGGCGCTCAACGTCCACACGACCCGGGAAACCACCTCGCGCGCCATCGCGAATCTGGCGCGCCGCGGGATCGTCCGCCGGTCCGAAACGGCGTTGGAAATCCTGTCGCCGCGCCTATTGGCCGATCTTGTCGCCTGACGCGGTGTCGAGGAACAGGCCGTAAATGGCCACGTCGCCGGCGGCGGTGTGGATATCCCCCATGGTCTGGACATGCGCCGAGGGTAGGTGAACCGCCAGCGCCAGGGCCGCGCTTTCGCTGAGGCCGATCGCGCCGCCCAGATCGGCCAAGGCGATCGCGGCGGCGCGATCCGCGCGAAGATCATGCCTGTTCGCCAGTGGCACCGCCCGATAGTCGATCCCCAGCCGGACATCGGGATGGCGCCGGGCGAAAGAACAGGCGACTTCGGCGCAATCGGCCAGCGCATCGAAGCCGAAGATGAGATGATCCTGCTGCTTGCCCAATCGCCGACCCGACAGCCGCCGGCCCGACCCCAATGCCTCCGGCTCCAGCTTGGCGCCGGCGCCCGGCGGCACCGCGAGCAGGGCCATCGGGCGCATATCGGCGGACAGGGCGGATTGGACGTTGCTGCTCCGTTCGACCGTGACCTCGCGTAGCGGAATGCCCACCTGTTTCAGGGCGTCGTCATCGAACGGCGGCGGCGCCTCGTCCAGGGAACGGACGCGCAGGGCAAGGGCAGAGGATTGCAGCCGACGGCCTTCCTTGATGGCCTGGCCCATGGCCGCCTCGCGGGCGACGGCAACCGAGGCGCCGCTCAACGGGTGCCAGTCATCCAGGATGAGCACGGAAGCGGCCTGATCCATCAGCAGGTCGAACCGGGATTGCCATGCCGCCCCGAATGGCGCGATCGACAGTTCGCAGAACAGCTCCGGGGGGCAGGGCAGGACGACATGGACCAGCCCCCCGGCCCGGACGGCCGCCTCGGCGACGAGGATATCCGCGCCGGCGGCAAGGGCGCCGATGGCATAGCTGGGGGCGATGGCCCGCACCTGATCCTCGATGGCGGCCTGTGCCGCCGCGTCATCGGCCGCGATCCCCAATATGCCCTCGAAATGCAGGCATGGCGGCGGGCGATAGGGGGCCAGCCATGTTTCGGCGCCTCCCGTTTCCCGCAGGATCAGGGAGAATTGCCGCAGGGTGGAGGCATGGTCCTCCCATGCCTCGGGCTGGCAGCGGATTGCCGTTCCGAGCGCGGCGTCGGCCTCGGATATCCTGTCGAGCAGCAGCAGGGCTTCCGCCCTGGTGGCATTGAGCCAATAATCCGTTTCCGGCGCATATTGGCCGCCGTCGAGCAGCGCGATGGTTTCCTGCGCAAGGCGTTGCGACTGATCGCGACGCCCGGCGAGGCAGGCGAGCGTGGCCGCATTGATCAGGGGATAGGTGGCGCGCGACAGTTCCGAGGCCCGCAGATAGGCGGTAATGGCATCGTTGAGCGATGTCTCCCGCGCCGCGCCCTGTTCCTGGGCGGCGCGATCCTTCAGCAATCGGCCATGCACCGTGAGCACGTCCGGGTCCTGCGATCCGGCCAGATCGCCCCCGCCGGCATGGAACAAGGCCCAGGCCCGCTCCAGCGCGCCTGCGCGCGCCAGGCGCGTGATCATGTTCAGTTGCGATCTCGTCATTCAGGGACTCTGTTCCATATCCTTGATTGATCGCGATTTCTTGACCAGCGATCGATTCCGGTCGCCTGGAAACCGCTCCAGAGCGGTGAACGATTGGATTGAATCGTTCGCCGCCCTGATTGTCTTTTGTTTTCCGCATTCTGCGCGCCGTGGGCTGTTCCAGCCGATTTCAGAATGCTTTGGAGCATTTTCAGGACGACCATGAAACGATGATCGGGTTCGAAAATGCGGCGACACGGGCCGGCATATTGTCGCGCAATGCGCAAACGCGCCGGCCCGTGCAGTGACATGACCGGGCTTCAGCCGTCCGGCCCGGAATTCGTGCCGTCGGGGTCGATCACCAGCACGACCCCCGTCTTGCTGCCCTGCGCATAGTCGGCGCGAATGTAGATGTTGAAGATGAAGCCCTGGGTTTCGCCTTCCTTCAGCGGCGCGCCATCATAGCCGTTGCGCAGATAGTTCCGGCACCGCAGCGCCGGCAGGCCGCCGACGACAACGCTTTCCAGATCGCAGAAGCTCTTGTTGGGGGCAACCGGCGCCGGCGGCGGCGGCAGGGATGAATTTTCCTTCTTCTCCAGGAACCAGATCGGATCGGTGTCCGCCCCGTCGTGGAAGCTGTACCCCTTGGCGTTCAGCACGATGGTGAAATAGGAGACCAGCCGGGCGAACCGGATATCCTCGAAACCAAAGCCCTGGAATTCGGGATGGCGCTCGGGATCGTCCGACTGCGCCAGCTTGAGCAACCTGGCCTCGGTCGCCTCAAGCCCCTCCTTGCCGATCGGCGCGAACCAGCGATTGACCGTCCACAGGCCATCCGTCACGCCGATGTAAAGCAGGGTCACATGCTTTATGGGCCGCTCCGGCCCGGCAGTTCTTATGCTGTCTCCAAAAGTCATAAGTTACTCCTTGAAAAAAAGCGTTTCAGTCTGGTTGGTCGAGCGCTTTCAGGCGGCGCATGGTTTCCGCCTGGAATGCAGGTTCCGCCGCCGGATGCGAGGCGTCTTCGCGCAGCAGGCCGCGGGCGAGGCCGGACAGCCGGACGACTTCGGCCTCGTTCTTCTGCCCAGCCGCCACTTCCGCGGCATCCACGACGACGCGCAGATATTGTTCGAACCAGCGCTGGTTGTCGCGATCCCGGCTCTGCAGCCGCGCTGCCTCCACCTCCGCGTCCTTCAGCAGGCCGGCGGCGGTCGTGAAATCCCGGATTTCAAAGGCGATCCGGGCCAGGGCCCGGGTGGCGACCAGGGTGTCATAGGCCAGGTCGCCATTCTGGGGATCTTCCTGCCGCAGCGGCGCTAGCAGCCTGAGCTGTTCCAGCCGGTGGGCGCGTGCGGCGGGATAATGTTTGAGGTCGAACTGCACATCGGAAATCCGTGCGTGGCGTTCCGCAACCTCCATGCGCACGTCCAGCGCTTTCGGGTCGGCGGCCTGGGCCCGCTGGAACCAGGCGAGCGAGCGTTCATAGTCCGCGAGCGCGCCGGCATAGTCCGCCAGGAACTTGCGCTTCACCGCGCCGATGTTGCTGAGCGCATATCCCAGCTCGACAAAGCTGCGCGGCCGGTTCGGCTCCTGCTTCAGCAATTGCTGCGCCTGGTCCAGATAGGCGCTGTAGTGGCTGAGCGCCTCATCCGGGCGCTTTTCGAGCTGATCGACATAACCGACCCAGAATTCGCTCTGTGCATGCACGAAGATGCGTTCCGGATCGTGCGGGGCGTTCTCCAGCATGGCCGCGGTCGTCCGATGCGCTTCGTTGAACTTGCCCAGTGCGCCGGCCAGATTGCCCTTGGCGATGTCATCCTCCCCCATCGCATGCAGGATGCGCGCGCGCCGCTCCAGACTGGCGCTGGGCAGCCGCTCCAGATCGCCCTGCGCGCGGTAATAGTTCATCGCCTGCTCATTCGCCGCGGCCAGCGCGTCGAGCCTTCCGACGCTGCGCAGTCGCTGCCGCAAATCGGTGAGCATGAATTCGACCAGTCCCTCTGCCTCGGCGCGTTGCTTCTCGGCTTCCCGCCGTGCCTGCCAGGCGAAAACGGACAGCATCAGCAGGCATAGCATGACAATCAGGGAGACCACCGTGATCGCCGTCACGCGTCTTATCCGCCGCTGCGCGTCCCGCTGCACCAGCTGGTCGAGGCCGACCCCGGCAAGGCCGGCGACCAGTTTCAGCATGCCATGGCGATAGCTGCCGCCATCGGGCCGCAGGTCCGCGGCCAGCGGCTCATACCCCTCCCTCAGGGCGGCGGGGAAGGCGTCCTCGGGCTCTCCGGCGACCAGCGCGGCCAGCACCGGGCGATCGGGATGGATTGCGCGGAACAGGCGGATTTCCTGGTCGACCCAGGAAGAGGCGGCGGCGTGCGGCGAGCACAGCACGACCAGCGCCTGCGATTTGGCGATGGCCGCCTTTACGGCCTCGGAAAGGTCGGCCGCGGCGGGAAGCTCGTCCTGATCGCGGAATATCGGCCCCAGTTTTCGGGAAGGGTCGCCATGGGTCAGGCCCCTTGGCAGCCTGTAGGCCTCCAGCCTCCGGTGAAGCCGGCGGGCTTCTCCGGCGTCCTTGTGATTGTAACTGAGGAAGGCGGCATATGTGGCCGCCAATGCCTGTTCGTCTGCTGCCACGCCAAACCTACCCCCATGCGTACCCATCGTCCTTTATCATCGTGGCGTGCGCGCGGGGAAATATTTCCGCAACCGGCGCGCGTTCGGCCCGTCGGCGACAGGGTGAGGGCGAAGCCGTGCCGCCGGCCCGGCAGCGCCCCGGCGGCATCGGGGGGAAGGCGGTTTCCGCCCGCTATCCGTCGCTGCCCATCAGGCGATATCCCACGCCCAGTTCATTGACGATGATCGACGGCCGCGCCGGATCGGGCTCCAGCTTCTGCCGCATGTTGCGCACCACGACGCGCAGATATTCGATATGCTGGTCATAGTCGTTGGCCCAGACGGCGGAGAGCAGCTGGCGGTGGGTGATGGCCCGGCCAGGGAAGCGCGCCAACTCGGCGAGCACCGCGAATTCCTTGGGCGTCAGATGCACTTCCTCTGCGTCGCGGGTGACGCGGTGGTTGAGCAGGTCGATCTGGATGGCGCCAATGGTGACGCTGGATCGCCCGCCATCGGCCGCGAGGACCGTCCGCAGCGCCGCGCGGATGCGGGCCAGCAGTTCGTCCGTGTCGAACGGCTTGGTGACGAAATCCACCGCGCCCAGGTCCAGCGCGGTGACTTTCTCTTCCGTCGCCTCACGGGCCGAGACGATGAGGACAGGCGCCTTCGATTGCCTGGCGATGACCGGCAGCAATTCCATCCCCTCGCGATCGGGCAGGCCAAGATCGAGCAGGATGAGCTGGGGATCGGCCTTGAGGCTGGCGACGGCATCGCGCGCCGTCGCGGCCTCGATTATATGATAGCCGGCGCGGCTGAGCGCGCCCTGCAGCAGGCGGCGGATATGCTGGTCGTCCTCGACGATCAGGATGGTGGCGCTTCTGGTCATGTCAGGGTTCCCGCTTCCATCTGCCGGACCAGCAGCGTTTCGGGGAAGCGCAGGGAAAAGACGGCGCCGCTGTCATCCAGCCGGGATCGGGCCTCTACCCCGATGCCCATCGCATCGGCAAAGCCCTTGACGATGGCAAGGCCCAGGCCGGTGCCGCCCTTTGTGCGGTCCGATCCCTCGATGCGCTTGAAACTGTCGAAGATGCGGCTTTCGCTGCCCGGCGGCAGCCCCGGCCCATGGTCGATGACCGAGAGGATCAGCGCGCCGGGCTGGCGGCTGGCGGCGATGGCGATCGCCGTGCCGGGATCGGCATAGCGCCCGGCATTGTCGAGCAGGTTGATGAGGATGTGGTGGAGCAGGCGCGGGTCGACGCGGACCAGCGGCAGCCCCGGCGACACGTCCAGATCGATGGCATGCCCTTCCAGCGTGGCGCGGGTGTCATGCACGGCGCTGGCGATCGCGTCGGTAAGGTCGGTCGGCTCGACGGCGAGCGTCAGCGCCCCGGCCTCCACCCGCGCCATGTCGAGCAGGTTGGCGACGAAGCGGTTGAGCCGCGCGACCTCCGTCTGGATCGTGCCCGCCAGCGCCATGTCGCCTTCGCCCGAAAGCTGGGAGGCGGCGGTGGAGATGGCGGTGATCGGCGTGCGCAGATCGTGGCTGACGGAGGAGAGCAGGGCGGCGCGCAGCCGGTCGCGTTCCTTGAGTTGCGCGACATCGCGCATCTCGTCCTCCAGCCGCATGCGCTCCAGCACCAGCGTCGCCTGATCCAGCAGGCTCATGAACAGGGGCAACTGGTCCGACCGCAGCGGATCGCGCCCATCGTCCCGCGCGACGCCCAGCGCGCCCAGCGTGCGTGCAGGCGTTGCGAGCGGATGGAACAGCCAGTCGGACGCGGTCAGCGTGTCGGAGCCGCGCCCGGCGGACTGGCCGCGTTCCAGCGTCCAGTCGACCGCCGCGCGGGCCAATGCGTCCAGCCGGTCCTCCGGCGGCATGGCGGCGCGCAGTTCGGGGCCATGGGCGGAGGGGGTGATGAGCACGGTGCGCACGTCCAGCAGGCGCGCGATCTCGGCGCAGATGGTCTGCATCACTTCCTCGTCGGTGCCCGCCGCGTTGAGCTGGCGCAGGAACCCCGCCTGCGCGGCGTTCTGGCGCGCGCTGGATGCCGCAAGGTCCGCCTGGCCGCGCACCCGCGCGGCAAGCTGGCTGGTGGCAAAGGCGACGCCCAGCAGCACGACGATGGTGACGACATTTTCCGGATTGTTGACGGTCAGCGTGCCGGTGGGCGGCAGGAAGAAGAAATTATAGGCAAGGCTGGAGGCGATGCCGGCGAACAGCCCTGCGCGCAGGCTGAAGGTGCTGGCCGCGACCATGACCGGCAGCAGATAGAGCAGGGCGACATTGCCCAGGTTGAGGATGTGGAACAGCGTCGAGGCGATGCCGGTGACGGCCGCGACCATCGCCAGCGTCCAGGCATAGTGGCTGGCCTGTCCCCAGTCGCGCGGGGCCGACCGGCGGCCCCTGGGCACGCCCTCCGCATCCATGGGGAAGACATGCACGGCAACGCCCGGCGTTTCGCGCACCAGCCGGTCGACCACGGAGCCATGGCGCAGCTCGAACCAGCGCGAGCGGCTGGATTTGCCGACGAGGATCTGGGTGGCGCGCATGTCTGCCGCGCAGGTTTTTATGCCCGCCAGCACGGTTTGCGCGGGCAGGGACATGACGGCGCCGCCCAGCTGGCTGGCAAGGTTCAATATCTTGGCCAGTTGCCGCCGCTCGTCATCGCCGAAGTCCGCGTCGCGGGCGGTTTCGACATGCAGCACCGTCCATGGCGCGCGCAGGGCGTCGGCGATGCGCTTGGCCGCGCGGACCAGCGCTTCGCAGCCGGGATGCTCGCTGACCGCGACCAGCACGCGCTCGCCGCCCGCCCAGGTGCCAGCAAGCGCATGCTGGCGCAGATAGTCGAGCATCTGGCTGTCCACCGCCTGCGCGGCGCGGCGCAGCGCCAGTTCGCGCAGGGCGGAGAGGTTGGACTTGGCGAAGAAATGGCCCAGCGCCCGCGTCGCCTCATGGGGGACATAGACCTTGCCCTCCTTCAGCCGCTCGATCAGTTCGTCGGGCGGAATGTCGACAACCTCGATTTCCGCCTCCTCCAGCACCTTGTCCGGCACGGTTTCGCGCACGCGGACGCGGGTGAAGGAGGCGACGACGTCGTTCAGGCTTTCCAGATGCTGGATATTGACGGTGGAGAACACGTCGATCCCGGCGGCCAGCAACTCCTGCACATCCTGCCAGCGCTTGGGGTGGCGGCTGCCGGGTGCGTTCGTATGGGCGAGTTCGTCGACCAGCGCGAGCGCGGGGTGGCGGGCGAGGATGGCGTCGATGTCCATCTCCTCCAGCACGCGGCCCTGATAGTCGATCGCGCGGCGGGGGATGATCTCATGGCCTTGCGTCAGGCTTTCGGTCTCCGCCCGGCCATGCGTCTCGACCACAGCGATGACGACGTCGACGCCCGCCCGCAGCCGCGCCATGCCCTCGCTCAGCATCTCATAGGTCTTGCCGACACCGGGCGCGGCGCCAAGGAAGACCTTGAGACGGCCACGGCCTTCCTGCGCGGCGGCGCGCAGGAAGGCTTCCGGCTGGGGGCGATCGGAGGGCGCGTTCATGGCCTCCTATCTGCACCCAATGAATCCAGCTGTCGATTGAGCGCGAGCACGTTGACGCGCGGTTCGCCAAGGAAGCCCAGCATCGGCCGTTCGGTGCCCTGTTCCACCAGTCCGCGCAGCCGTGCCGCCGGGATGCCGCGCGCATGCGCCACTCTCTCTACCTGGAAAAAGGCCGCCTCGGGGCTGATATGGGGGTCTAGCCCCGAGGCGGAAGTGGTCACGAGGTCCGGTGGAACGGGGAGACCTGGTGAAGAGAGACGGAGTGCGGCGCTGTCGACCGTCACCCGATCGGACAGCGCCTGGGATGCCGGGCCGAGGTTGGAGCCCGAGGAGGCCATCGCGTCATAGCCCTTGCCGGCGGCGGACGGGCGGCCATGGAAATAGCGGTCGCTGGCGAAACCCTGCCCGATCAGGCTGGAGCCGACGATGCGGCCATCCTGCCGGACAAGGCTGCCATTGGCCTGCGCGGGGAAGACGAGCTGGCCGATGCCGGTCAGCGCGAGGGGGTAGGCAAGGCCCAGCAGCAGCGCGAACAACATGGTCATCATGAGCGCGGGGCGCAGGGCGGAGGCAATATCCTTGAACATGAAACGCTTCCTTCAGACGAGACCGACGGCGCCGATGGCCATGTCGATCAGCTTGATGCCGATGAACGGCGCGATCAGCCCGCCAAGGCCATAGATGGCGAGGTTGCGGCGCAGCAGCGCGCCGGCGCCCACCGGCCGGTAGGTGACGCCCCTGAGCGCCAGCGGCACGAGCAGCGGAATGATGATCGCATTGAACATGATCGCCGAAAGGATCGCGCTTTCCGGTGTCGCGAGGCCCATCAGGTTGAGCACGCCAAGGCCCGGATAGAGCGCGACGAACATGGCCGGGATGATCGCGAAATATTTGGCGACATCATTGGCGACGGAAAAGGTGGTGAGCGCGCCGCGCGTCATCAGCAACTGCTTGCCCAGCCCCACGACCTCGATCAGCTTGGTCGGGTCGCTGTCCAGATCGACCATGTTGCCCGCTTCGCGTGCCGCCTGCGTGCCGGTGTTCATGGCGACGCCGACATCGGCCTGCGCCAGGGCGGGGGCGTCGTTGGTGCCATCGCCGCACATCGCGACCAGCCGTCCGCCCCGTTGCTCCTGACGGATCAGGGCCAGCTTGTCCTCCGGCGTCGCCTGCGCCAGGAAATCGTCCACCCCGGCCTCGGCGGCGATGGCGGCGGCGGTCAGCGGATTGTCGCCGGTGATCATCACCGTGCGGATGCCCATGCGGCGCAGTTCGCCAAAGCGTTCGCGAATGCCCGCCTTCACCACGTCCTTCAGGGCGATCGCCCCCATCAGCCGGCCGTCGCGGGCCACGGCGAGCGGGGTGGCGCCACCCCGCGCGATCTCGTCGGTCACGCGGCGCAGTTCGTTCGCGGCCGGGGTGTCGACCAGCGCGGGATAGGCTTTGAGCACGGAGTCCACCGCGCCCTTGATGATCGTGACGCCGTCGATGCTGACGCCCGAGATGCGGGTCTGGGCGGTGAAGGGGATCACTTCCGCATCGTGCGGCAGCGCCTTTGTCTCCGCGCCGAATTGCTCGCGGGCGAGGACGACGATGGAACGGCCTTCGGGCGTCTCGTCGGCCAGGCTGGCGAGCAGGGCGGCATGCGCCAGTTCCTGGGGCGAGGCACCGCCGACCGCGCGGAATTCGCTCGCCTGACGGTCGCCGATGGTGATGGTGCCGGTCTTGTCCAGCAGCAGCGTGTCGATGTCGCCCGCCGCCTCGACCGCGCGGCCGGATTTTGCCAGCACGTTGAACCGCACCAGCCGGTCCATGCCGGCAATGCCGATGGCGGAGAGCAGCGCGGCGATGGTCGTGGGGATGAGGGTGATGAGCAGCGCGGCCAGGATCGCCACCGGCACGGAGCCGCCGGCATAGGCGGCAAAGCCCGGAATGGTGCCGACCGCGATCAGGAAGATGATGGTCAGGCCGACGAGCAGGATCGTCAGCGCGATCTCGTTCGGGGTCTTCTGCCGCTCGGCGCCCTCGACCAGCGCGATCATCCGGTCGAGGAAGCCCTGGCCGGGCTCCACCGTCACGCGCACCTTGATCGCGTCGGAGATGACGCGGGTGCCCGCCGTCACCGCCGACCGGTCGCCGCCGGCCTCGCGGATGACGGGGGCGGATTCGCCGGTGATCGCCGCTTCGTTGACCGAGGCGACGCCTTCGATCACCTCGCCGTCGGACGGGATGAGGTCGCCGGTTTCCACCAGGAAAACCTCGCCCTTCTCCAGCCGGGTGGCGGGCACGATCTCATAGGTGTCGCCCACGCCCAGCAGGCGCTTGGCCTTCAGGTCCGCCTTGGTGTCGCGCAGCGAGGCGGCCTGCGCCTTGCCGCGCCCTTCGGCCAGCGCCTCGGCAAAGGTGCCGAACAGCACGGTCAGCCAGAGCCAGATGACCAGCTGCAGCTTGAACCCGGTCGACAGGCTGTCATGGCCGACGACCAGCAGGATCGTGAGCAGCATCGCGACGCAGGCGGTGACGAACATCACCGGATTGCGGATAAGCTGGCGCGGATCGAGCTTGCGCACCGCGTCGCGGCAGGCGGGCAGGATCAGGTCTGCGGTGAACAATGATTTGGATGCGGTGTGTGCCATGATGGCCCTCGTCGGAAGAGTTGGCATCAGAAGAGTTGGCCGCGGATCATCGCGAGATGATCGGCGATTGGGCCGAGCGCGAGGCTGGGCAGGAAGGTGAGGCCGCCCATCACCAGGATGATCCCGATCAGCAGGCCAACCCATAGCGGGCCGGTGGTGGGGAAGGAGCCGGCGCTTTCGGGCGTATATTTCTTGGCCGCCAGGCTGCCGGCGATGGCCAGCATCGGCACGATCACGAAGAAGCGGCCGATCCACATGGCGAGCCCCAGCATGCCGTTATAATAAGGCGTGTTGGCGCTGAGCCCCGCAAAGGCCGACCCGTTGTTGCCCACCGCCGAGGTGAAGGCATAGAGGATCTCCGAAAAGCCGTGCGGCCCCTTGTTGAGCGGCCCGGCAAGGCCG
The DNA here is from genome assembly GCF_037154135.1 of Sphingobium aquiterrae. Taxonomy (NCBI): domain Bacteria; kingdom Pseudomonadati; phylum Pseudomonadota; class Alphaproteobacteria; order Sphingomonadales; family Sphingobiaceae; genus Sphingobium; species Sphingobium aquiterrae. Next base: position 25,059 of record NZ_JBANFL010000011.1, on the reverse strand, counting down.
GCGGGCAGCACGCTGGACAGCGCGGTGAAGCCAAGGATGATGAGCGGCAGGACGGCGATGGCCAGCACCGCCAGCTTCACTTCCCGGCCTTCTATCTTCTTGCCGACATATTCGGGCGTGCGGCCCACCATCAGCCCGGCGATGAACACCGCGAGGATGGCGAACAGCAGGAAGCCGTAGATGCCCGCGCCCACGCCGCCAACGACGACTTCGCCCAGCTGGATGTTGAACAGCGGGATCATGCCGCCCAGCGCGGTGAAGCTGTCATGCATGGCGTTGACCGCGCCGCAGGACGCCGCCGTGGTGATGACCGAGAAGAGCGCGGAGGCGGCGATGCCGAAGCGGATTTCCTTGCCCTCCATATTGCCGCCGGCCGCGCCCAGATGGTGCATCAGCGGCGTGCCGGCCGCTTCCTGCCAATAGGTGACGGTGACGCCGGCGATGAACAGCACCAGCATGGCCGACAGGATCGCCCAGCCCTGCCGTGTGTTGCCCACCGCCTTGCCGAAGCACCATGTCAGGCCGAAGCCGATGACGAAGATCGACAGCATCTGGACGAGGTTGACCAGCGCGGTCGGGTTCTCGAACGGATGGGCGCTGTTGGCGTTGAAGAAGCCGCCGCCATTGGTGCCCAGCATCTTGATCGCTTCCTGGCTCGCCACCGGGCCGAGCGCCAGCGTTTGCTTTGCGCCCTCCAGCGTGGTGGCGTCGATGGAACCGGCCAGCGTCTGCGGCACGCCGCTCGCGATCAGGAACAGGGTGTAGACGACGCACAGCGGCAGCAGCAGGTACAGCGTCACCCGCGTCGCATCGGCCCAGAAATTACCGATCGTCGCGCTGCTGCGCCGGGCAAAGCCGCGGAACAGCGCGAAGGCCAGCGCGATGCCGGTCGCGGCGCTCAGGAAATTATGGATGGTGAGCCCCAGCATCTGGCTGAGGTTCGACATCGTGCTTTCGCCGCTATAGCTCTGCCAGTTGGTGTTGGTGGTGAAGCTGATGGCGGTGTTGAACGCCAGATGCGGCGACAGGCCGGGATAGCCCAGCGGATTGAGCGGCAATAAGCCCTGCAGCCGCAGCACCGCATAAGTCAGCAGCATCAGCGCCGCGTTGAACAACAGCATGTGCGCGGCATAGCGCCGCCAGCCCTGCTCCTCGTTCGGGTCGATGCCCGACAGGCGGTAGAAGCCGCGCTCGACCGGGCCGAGCACGGCATGGAGCGGGGTGCGCCGCCCTTCGTAAAGGGCGTGGAGCCACAATCCCATCGGCCGGGTGAGGGCTAGCAGGATCGCGACGAAGAGGATGATGAGTGTCCATCCCTGAAAGGTCATGATGCTCCTCCGATCAGAAGCGTTCGGGCCGCAGCAGCGCCGCGACCAGATAGACGAGCAATCCGGCCGCGGTCAGCGCGGCCAGGGTGAGATCGATGTTCATGGCAAATTCCCCATGGTAAATTCGCTCAGGCGCTGTCGGCGAGGCGGAGATAGGCCAGCGTCGCGGCCACGATGCCGAGCGAAAGGCCGATCCAGAGAATATCCTGCATGTCAGCGCCCCTTTTCAGGCGCGGACCGGGTTGTGACGAAAATGTGCATCATGGCCTCCACATGCCGATGGAATGTGGGAGCCGATTAGGCGCTGGACGCATTTGAAAACGAGACACAGCGCCGGGAGGTCGCATATGTTTTGCATATGGAATGCGACATTTCGCCAGCGGACGGGCCCGACGGGGCCGCCGGGATGACAATGCATGCTATCGGCTCGGCACATCCCGAAAGCGGTGCCGTCGCCCTTGCCTAGGGCGGATCGACATTCAGAAGAGGGCAGGTTGGCTACAGCCAGGAGGACCATCGTCATCCTGAACGTGTTTCAGAATCCATCGCGCCTCCTGAAGCCATCGCGCATGTGGAGGAATGGATGCTGAAACACGTTCGGCATGACAAATTGGAATAAACATAGCTCAATTATTCAAGAGAGTTGAATGTCGATTCGTCCTAGAATTGCACGTCGATGATGAGCGTGTCCGTATAGGTTCCGGCGGGCAGCGAAGATCCCCCCGGCAGGATGGCCGCCTTATAGGTGTATATCTGGTCGACCGCCCCGGTATAGACGCCTGCATTGGTCGTCGCCAGGGCGCTGCTGCGTCGTTCTGCGCCGATATTGCCCCAACGCGTTGTGGACGATGCCGGATAGTAGATTTCATAGGGGATATAATTGCCATTATATCCCAACCGCCGCGTGGCGGAGAAATGCGTGCCGTTGTCGATGCCCACGGAATAGGCGGCGTCCTTCGTGCAGCGGATGGCGATGGATTGCGTGACGGGGTCGAAGCTGCCCACAAATGCGGCGCTGCCGAAGTTCAGCGTGGGCGCGGTGATGGCGCAATCGTTCGTCACGATCATCGTCACATTGACGATGCTGGTGGTGGTGCCGTCATCGTAGACGCAAAGCCCGAGCGCGCCCAGCGCGCACAGATGCCAGCTCCAGTTCAGGCTGATCGCGCTGCTATAGGTGCCGGCGGCAACCCGCGCGCCCGGCGCCGTTCTTATATAGATGGGCAATGTGCCGTCGCTGGCATTGAACAGCGACAGGATGCCCAGGAAGGTGGTGCTGCTCCAGTCGATCTGGCTGCCGACGGCATAGGTCGCGCTGCAACCGGCGTCCTTGCAGATGACATAGGGGATATAGTCGCCGCTGGCCGCATTGTATAATCGCGCCTGCGTGCCGTTGCTGTTGGTCACGCTGGCGATGGTCGCATGGATCTGGTTTGTCGAAATGATGGACAGCAGGCTGCCGGTGCAGGCAAAGCCGGTCGATCCCGATGCATTCTGGGGGGTGGATTCGACCGTGAAGGCGTTGACCGAGCCCAGGCTGACGGTGCCCGATTGGGTCGTGCATCCGGCATGGGCGGGGGGCGAGAATATCGCCAGCATGGCGAACAGGGCCATGGCCAGCAGCGCGGAGACTCTCGCCCTGGGGAAGGTGCCGATCACCGGCATGTCAGGGCCCCGATCTTCGCGATGCCCTGCGTCGCCATGTCATGGGCGAAAGCGACGGTGCATGATGTGCCGTCCGATAATGTGGCGGTGAGCCGGTTGTCGGCCTTCACCCCTTCCAGATAGGCGAGCCCGTCCCAGCCGACATAGATGGTCGCGCCATCGTCGGTGAGGATCGGCGTGCCGGCCTTCAGATAATGCCCCTGGCTGTCGACCAAGGTCAGGGTGGCGGCGGCCAGATGACGGACGGGGAAGCGGACGATGCGGCCGCTGCCAAGCTTGACCGCCACCTGCTGGGCGACGACCGGCGTGGAGACGTCCGAGGGAAGATCGAGCGGGTCGATCTCATATTTGGCGCTGTAATAGGCGCTCGCCCAGGGGATGAGCAGCTGCCCGTCGCCGTTCGTCCTGCCGATCTCCTGATTTTCATAGCGTATCGGTATGCCGGCCACGCCATCGGTGCTGACCAGCACGAAGGCGTCGTTGATCCGATTGGCAGCGAACATGCCGCCGTCCATCAGCACCAGCGATCCGCTGACGTCGCTCCACCGGGTCTGGCTGCCGCCTCCGCCATACAGACCCGCCTGCACCTGCAACGCCTGTGCCCGCCATGTCAGGTCGGCCTGATATTGCGCGCCGTCCCGGTCGCTGCGCGTGGCGGTCATGCCCCATCCCAGCCCGCCTGCGCTGGGCACCGACCGGCTATAGGCCATGCGCTCGCGAACGGCGCTGTCGCCTGTCCTGTCGATGCCGGCAATGGCCGTCCCCATCCGGCCGAGCGGCACGACCAGTTGCAGCATCGCGCTCGTCCGGCCGCGGCCGGGCTCGTGATTGCCCGACAGGTAGAGGCTGCTGCGGCCCCACAGGGATTTATAGTAGGAAAGGCCGAACAGCCGGAAGCGGTCGTCCCGATCCTCGGATTCGACATAGCTTGCCGCCAGCGTCCCCAGCGTATCGCCAAGCACGATGCTTGCTGTCGCCTGCGTCTGTTCCTTGGCGAACCGGAAATTGGACAGGCCATAGCCCGAAAGATCCATGAAATCCCGGCTGCGGCGGGTATGCCCTGCCATCAGGGTGATGCGCCGGTCGCTATATTGGTAGCCGAATGTCAGCTGGCTGCCGGCCTGCCCCTCATGCTGGCTGAATGTCGTCGATGCGTTGAGGACGCCCAGATTGCCCAGCCGCAACACGCCGCCCGCGCCGACCAGCTTCAGCGATTGCGCCGCCTGCGCCTGCGCCTCAAGGGTCAATGCACCGCTCAGGCCATAGCGCACCGCGCCGCTGGCCGCCGCCTCGCCATAGGAAAAGCTCCTGATCGCATAGTCGCGTCGCACCATGCCCACCGAAAGGGTGTAGTCGGCCAGCCCCGGCCGCAGCAATGTATTGGCGACATAGAAGGGGACGGATGTGCTCACCTGGCGCCCCTGCGCGTCCGTCGTCACCATCACGGCTTCGCCGGCGCCGTTCACATAGGGCACGTCGCTCAGCATGAAGGGGCCGGGCTGGAGCGACTGGCTCGCCGTCTTATGGCCGTTGATGAACAGGTCGAGCGTCGTCGGCACCGATGCCTTGCCGGCAAAGATCGGCAGCGGATAGGTCACGATATCCGGCCTGACCGCGAAATCGCGGGAAATCTGGACGCCCGCAAGCCGGGCCGGATTGCTCCATGCCAGCGTGCGGGTCACGAAATCGCCGACCTCGTAGGTGCGGATCTTCTCCTCGTCCACAAAGGTCCAGCTGGTGTCGTGGCGGACATAGCCGTCCTGTCCGCCCGGCCCCGACAGGCGATAGACGCCCGTATTGCGGACCACGCCGAAACTGCCGAAGACCCTGATCTCGCTCGCGACGGACGCATAGGTCGCGTCGCCGTCGCTGTCGGCGACATAGACGTCATAATTGAGCAGGGCGCCCGTGCTGCTTTCCGGCCTTATCCGTTCGACCGCGCCGCTCTGGCTGAATGACTGCTGCGGCAGCCAGTCGTCGGGCACCTGCAGCAACAGCCGCTGGGCGCGTTCGTCATAGGCGAGGGCGATGCCGGGCACCCCGGCCAGGTCGACCTGCCCCGCGGGAAGCGTGTCGATGTCGAAGCCGACATAGCGCAGGTCTTCCGCCGCGATCAGATATCTGCCCCGCTCCATCAGCACCGACATGGTCCGCCCTGTCGCCATGCCGTTGACGACCAGTTCAAGCTGCAGCTGCATGGCGGGCAGCTGCGTCATCGTCTGCGGCGGCGGCAGCCCGGCCAGCACCGGCGACGGAGCCGCCGCGCCAGCCAGGGCAAATGCCGCCAGACAATGCCGCAGGCGCGCCATGTCGCGTTATCCGTCGGTACATTCGGGAAGGACGATGCGGGCCCCGCGCGTGGGGCCGGAGAGGGACAGCGGCTCGCGGCCGGTCACGCCGGCGGGCAGGGGCCACGCCATGCTGCTGCCCGCCAGCACATAGCCCAGCAATCCTTCCGCCAGCGGGGCCGCGCGGCCGGGAGGTGCGAAATGCACGTCGACCAGGCGGGCATGGGAAGGCCCGCTGTTGCGGATCTGGACGAATGTCCTGCCGGCCCGCTCCACCAGGGCGCAGCGCAGCGTGGCGCCTGCCGCGCTGGCCGGCGCGCCGCCGCCGCCGTTCCGCCTGGGCTGTCCGCCATAGACGAACAGCGGGATCGAATAGCGCATCTGGAATTTGATGGCGTGCGCCTCGCGCGGGGGCGTTGCCGGGCTCCGCGCATCCGCTGCGCCGGGCGAGGTCGGATCGACGGGAATCTCGTCGATGACGATCCGGAAGGCGCTTTCGCCGGCCGGGCGCACGCCCAGCATGTTCGACAGACGCACCAGTTGACGCGCCTTGGGCGGAATGGAGACGACCGGTGGGCTGGCGACGACGGCGGGCTGGCCGTCATAGACGTCCTCGCCCTGCGCCTGTGTCCAGCCGAACAGCCTCACCTGGATCAGGGCGGGCGCGTCGCCGGGATTTTCCAGCCACAGCGCGCCGGACGAGCGATCCGCCTCGATCACCGGGTCTATCGGCCAGATGCGCAGCGAAGCGCCGGCATGGGCCGTGCCCGGTGCCCACAGGCACAGGGCGGCGCCCGCCAGAAGCAGGAGGGGGGAGGGCGCGCCGGGAAGATGCTTGTTCATGGCCTTCCTTCACCAGTTCAGGGTCACGACGATGGTGTCGCCATATGTGTCGGGCGGCATGTTTCCGGGCAGGGTCATCCGGCCGTAGAGCGGCAGGCTGATCTGCGAGGCCGCGCTGAAACTCACCGCGATGGGCTGGTTCGCCAGCACTTCCTGGCTGAAGGCGGCGTCGCGATAGAGGCGATAGGGCAGGCGGTCGCTGCTGTGCGATGCCTGCAGGTTGCGCGTCGTGCCGCCATGCAGCCCCGCGTCGGTAGTCATGGTGAGCGTGACATCGGGGGTGCAGCGCAGTTCGACGCTGGCATCCTGCGCCATCATCGCCGTTGCCGGCCCGGTGGCGAGGGCGGAATGCGTCCCGAAATCGAGCGTGCCGATCTCGCCCAGGGATGCGCCGCCGGCGGGAAGCGCGCGGTTGATCTCGCAGCCCGAGACGATGGTGGCCGATGCCTGGAACAAGGCCGATGTCGCCGCCTCCGCCGCCGATGGCAGCGCGGCGACGCTCGCCATGGCGATGCCCAGGGCGCGCGCCATCATATCCCGGCGCGGTACGCCGGGCAGGCTGTTCCCGCGATGTCGCATGTCAGAATGCCAGCATGACGGAGATCGTGTCGGTATAGGTTCCGGCGGCAAGGCCGGATATGCCCAGCGCCCTGCCATAGACGGGAATGTGCTGGATGCTGCCGTCCGCCGTGATCGTGATGCTGGCGCCGTTGGCCAGGACAGTGTTGAACGCGGAATCCCGGTAGATGTCATAAGGCACGAACAGCGTGCCATCGGACATCGCCCGCCCCGAGCCGCCGATCGCGGCATCGTGGAGGCCGCCCGTGAACGTCAGGGTGGCGTCCGCGCCCGGCGAGCACTGGACGGCGATCTCGCCGCTGCCATTGCCGTTCACCTGGGCCGTCGCGCTAGTAAAAAGGGTTGAATGCGTCCCGAAGTCGAGCGTGCCGAAATCGACATTGCTTGTGCCGGTGGAGCCATTGACTTCGCAAGCCGAAGTCAGGGTGATCGTGGCATCTACGGTACCAGAAACATTTTGGGCAATGGCCGGCGTGCCAAGGGCGCATCCTGTTATGGCGATGACGGACGATGTGATATTAAACAGCCTGCTCATGCTATCCACACCTTTCAAGATCATAAATATGTCAATCCTGTCATATTTATTCTGACTATTTGGCAGTATTCTTGAATTTCTTTTGATTTTTATGCCACATGAATAGTAAATGAACTTTTAATTCTGAAATTTTTTCAGTCGTTTAAGCGGCTGGACGCGCCCGCCGGACGGTTCGACGGGTTCGGTAACAGGCGATGGTCCGGACCTCTCGGTCGATCGGTGCTTATGGCGTCGGCTTTCGGCGTCGGCCTGCGTGATCCAGAACAGGGTTTCGCCATTGTTCCAGCCGACGACCTCGCCGAACTCCCCCCATTCCCGCTCGAAATCCATAACCCCCGGCAGCCGGTCGTAAAAGGCCCTCGATCCGGCAAGATCGCCAACCCGTACCGCAAGATGATCGATGCGGATAAGCCGAGCCATTGGCTGCTTCCTCCTGATCCGCTCGCGCTCCAGCACCGGATATCGAACAATATCTTCCGTCACTTTCATGCTATAAAGACGATCGGCAGGTCGGGAATGCCAGCCGAGCTGCCCGGTATGGAACGATGAAGGAAAAAGAGCTTCGCCTGGCCTTGGTCTTTTATGGCGGCGTGTCGCTCGCCATCTACCAGCATGGTGTCAATGTCGAAATCCTGAACCTGATCCGGGCTTCCAAGGCTTATCACAAGGCGCGATCCTCCACGGCAGGACCTGTCGACGCCAATGCCGAGGTCCATCCGGCGAAGGGCAGCCGGACAACGTCCACCGAGGCGATCTATGTCGACCTGCTCAAGCTGATCGGCAGATCGCTGGACCTGCGGATCATCATCGACGTCATCACCGGATCGTCCGCCGGGGGGATCAACGGCATCGCGCTTGCCCGTGCCATCGCCCATGATCTCAGCCTGTCGCCGCTCACGGAATTATGGTTCGCCAAGGCGGATCTGAAACAGCTGATCGCCCCGGATGCACGGGCCGGGCCGTGGAGCAAATGGTATTTCTGGCCGTTCATGCGGCCGCTAATGACGCATCTCTCCCATGAAGGCATGCTCCCTCGCAATCCCGATGCCGAGATCCGGGAGAGAATCTCCACCTTCCTCCGCTCGCGCTGGTTCAAGCCGCCGTTCGACGGCCCCTATTTTTCCAATCTGCTGCTGGATGGCCTGGCCGCGATGGAGAGCGTCGGGAGCGCCGACGCGACGCTGCTGCCGCCGGAGGTCAGGCTGGATCTGCTGATCGCCGTGACCGATTATTATGGCTCGCAGCAGACGGTCTTCCTTCATGATCCGGGGGAGATTTACGAGCGCGAACATCGCCAGTTCCTGCGTTTTTGCGCGGAAAGATCGGCAACAGGTCGCTATAAATCCGATTTCGAGTCCGCCAATATCCCGTCGCTCGCCTTTGCCGGGCGTGCTTCAGCCAGCTATCCAGGGGCGTTCCCGCCGGCGCAGATCAAGGAGATGGACGGAATCATCGCGAGCCGGAGCATGGACTGGCCGGAGCGCGAGAATTTCCTGAACAGCAATTTCGCTTATTATCAGGATATCGGCATGCAAAGGGATGCCACGACCCTGCTCGACGGCAGCATTCTCAACAACAAGCCGATCCTTGCCGCCATCGAGGCCATCCGCACCCACAGCGCCTATCGGGAGGTCGATCGCCGGCTGGTCTATATCGACCCCCGTCCGGATCGGCCGAATATCCCGTCCATCACCAAAGTCCCGGGATTTTTCACGACCCTGCGCAGGGCATTGAGCGATCTGCCCCGGCACAGTCCGATCTACGAGGAACTCGAAGAGACAAGCCGGTTCAACGATCAGGTCAGCCGCCTGAAGGCCATCATGCAGATTTCCCGCCCGCAGGTCGAAGCGCTGATCGAAGAGACGACCTCGGGGGAATTGACCGGCAGGATCACGATCGAGCAGCTCCGGCACTGGCGGCTGACATCGAATACGCTCCTGTCTCAGACTGCCATTGTCTACAATGCCTGGATGAGGGCGCTGGTCCTGGAATCCGCCGATGTCCTGAGCGAAATCATCATGCGGAAATGCGGCTATCGACACCGGTCGCGCCATGCGCACTGGATTCACAAAGTCATCGAGGCATGGTGCGGAACGCAGGGCATGTTCCCGGAAAACTACAAAATTCCGGTGAGCGTCGCCAAGGATGCCGAGCTTCCGGCATTTGGAAGATTCATCGTGGATTTCGGGGCGAAATATAAAAGGAGAAGAATTACATTCATTCTTCAGGATATTAATAGGCTTTATGAAGATAAGGAAATATTATACGGTTGCGGCACTTCCCCAGAACAATTGGATAATTTGAAGAGGGAGATCAGCCATTGTCTTAAATCTATCTCCGGTTATGACGATATTGAGATTTCCCATGCGGGTTTTGCAGATTTAATCGATGTTCTGTTTAAGGGCGTGCCCTCCGATGCCATGCCGAGCCCCCAAATATTCGTGGCGCAAAACCAGGCGGCGCTCTCCGAACTGGTCCTGGCCGTGGGCAAGGAATGCGGACTGGTGGGCGCGAATGAGGAGCTGGACGCGATCCTGGCCTCGCCCCTTGTCTCTGAAATGGGGCCAAATTGCCGTCGGGTCGTCCTGACCGGCTATCTGGGCTTTCCCTATTGGGACGTCATTCTGCTGCCGGCCATGAGCGCTCTTGGCCTTGAGACAAGTGCCTTTGAGGAAGTGCTTGTCGATCGCATCAGTCCGAATGACGCAAAGACGATCTGCCCGGATACGGAAGCCAGCCGCTTGCGCGGCGCCTCGATGATCGGCTTTGGCGGATTCCTGAGCCGCAGTGCCCGCGAAAACGATTATTTATGGGGGCGCATCCACGCCATCGATCGGCTGTTCGATATTGTGACCAGCACGGCGGCATCCGAATTGGCTGACGTGCATCCGGATTTGCGCGCCCTCAAGAAGAGGGCCTTCCAGGCGATGCTGCATCAGGAAAGCGGCCGGCTTACGCACATTCCGGACATTTTGGCGGCGGTCGACGCCATCGTGGAAGGGCTGTGAAAGCGGCGATGCCTTTTGCATTTTCCGGGGAAATATGCTATCAAGTCTTCGCCATTTGTGCATTGCACGGCCTGCTGCGGCACAGGGCCGCGACACGATGGCGTGCAATCAGGATCATGTTGCAATGGATATGCAAATTGCATGTCGCATCCGGGCGTTGCGCTTTCGGTTGTTTCGAAGACGTCGAAAGCATGCGGCAGAGCTTGAATACGCCATAGACCAATGGGTTACTGAGACTTCCGATCTCGAATTTCTTTTCGAGCCCCCCGGAAAATGCGGCAATGACAAGTGATTCCGGCGTGGCGCTGCTCCCCGGTCATGCCTGTGTCGCGGGTTCGCGCGCGCATGGGCGAGGGGGAAGGGGCTGCTTCGGAGTGCCCGGAATAAGGGCTGGACGTCTGGGATAAGGCGCAATAACGCTACCGCCGCCCCCGGCGATGGCGCTTTTACGGGGAAACGGCACAGCGGAGCGTCAGGCCGCCGCCAATACGCCATCATAGGCCGGATCTTCCAGCGCAAGGCCCGCCCCCATGGCAACGCAGATCAGGGGATCTTTGGCGACCTTGACCGAAAGGCCCGTCGCGGCGGCCAGTGCTTCATCCATGCGCCCCAGGAGCGCGCCGCCGCCGGTCAGGGTAATCCCTTCCTCGATGATATCCGCCGAAAGCTCGGGCGCGGTCTGCTCCAGTGCCGACAGGACCGCGCTGACGATCTGCGCCACCGGTTCCGACAGAGCCTCGCAGATTTCCGCTTCCGAGATATGCAGTTCGCTCGGCCGGCCATTGACGAGATCGCGCCCCTTGACCCGCAGCATCGTTCCGGGGCCATCGGGCATGACCGCCGAACCGATTTCATGCTTGACCCGTTCCGCCGTCATTTCGCCGATCATCAGATTGTGCCTGCGCCGGATATAGGATGAGATCGCATCGTCCATCTTGTCCCCGCCGACCCGCGCCGAATTGCTGTAGGCGATGCCGCGCAGCGACAGGACGGCAACTTCCGTGGTGCCGCCACCGATATCGACGACCATCGCCCCGATAGGTTCCGTGACCGGAAGCCCCGCGCCGATGGCCGCGGCCATGGGTTCCTCGATCAATCGCACATGCGAAGCCCCGGCATTGGACGCGGCATCGCGGATCGCGCGGCGTTCCACCATCGTGGAGCCGGAAGGCACGCAGATCACGACCTCATAGCGGCGCGGCAAACGGCTGGGGCCGCCCAGCGCCTTGTCTATGAAATGCTTGATCATCTGCTCGGCCACGTCGATGTCGGCGATCACGCCGTCGCGCAGCGGGCGAATGGCCTGGATGCCGCTGGGCGTCTTGCCCATCATCAGCTTCGCCTCATCGCCCACCGCCTTGACCCGGCGCAGGCCATTGAGCGTTTCTATGGCGATGACGGACGGTTCGTTCAGCACGATGCCCTTGCCGCGCACATGAACGACGGTATTCACAGTTCCCAGGTCGATCGCCATATCGTGCGCGATCGCGTTAAAAAAGCGCGGCATTTTCATGAGCGGGACCAAGAGCGTTGGACGGGCTGGGGCAACCGAACTGCGGCCAACCGGTCAATGCTACGGCTGAGGTGGATGCGCCGGGGCAAAATCCGCGTTTGAACGTTGGAATGCCCGCTCTCGCTCACGGCACGCATCGCCTGACGTGCGCCCATATGCGCCTGTCGCGTGGCGGGCTTTCCCCTGGCTAGAGCCTGGAGGCGAGCGTCCGCAGGGCAGGGAGGGGAGAGGCTTCAAGAAAGGTCTTCATCATCTGCCGGAAGTCTGGGGTGCATGTCTCATCGGCTTTCATCAGCCATGCGGCCGCCTCGTCGGGCCTGCCGGCCTGCGCCAGCATCCGGGCATGGTTGAACTGGCCGCGAAAGTCGTCGCCTTCAGCGGCGCGTTTGTAGCATGCGGCCGCCTTGTCGATATCCTGCGGCACCAGCCGGCCTTCCTCGAAGAAGGCGCCGACGAAGTTGATCGACTTGGCGTGGCCGAGCGCCGCGGCTTTGCGGAACCAGTCCAGCGCCGCGCGCTCGTCCCTGGCGATGCCGGACCCAAGCCCCAGCGCACTGCCATAATTATACATGCCCCAATCGAGGCCGCCCTCGGCCGCCGCCTTGTAGCATAGGGTCGCAACCCCCTTGTCGATGGCGGTGCCCCAGCCTTTCTCATGGCAGCGGCCCACCATGTTGATCGCCATGAGATGCCCCGATCGCGCGGCCTGGAGAAACCATTTCAGCGCGGCCACGGGATCGGCCGCAACACCGCGACCGTCCAGCAGAATCTGGCCATAGAGCGCCTGGGCCTCGGGTAGGCCGGCTTGCGCGCCGGCTTGCAGAAGCCCGGCCGCCGCCTCCGGCGAGGTGGCGAGTTGCGTCCGCATCTCGTCCGCCGACATGGCAAGCAGGTCCGCCGCCGCTGTTCGATGCAGTGTCATGGGCGTCGCGCCTTTCCATTCCTTCGCCATGCTATTGCGAGCGCTTATCAGGAAGATGTTCCGTTGAACAGGCACGGAGGAAAAGAAGCGGGCGGATGCGATTGCGGATCGTTGCGGAGCGCCTGCGCATGGTGCTCCTCGCGCCGGCAACCGACGCCACGGACGGGCCAGCCGACGCTGCACCCGGGAGATGCGCGGCGTCGGCGGGACCATAAGCGAGACCAGGCAATGCCTGTCGGAGAAGGAACGGCGACTGCGGCATGCCCCGCCGGCCGGGCCATTGGCCACGGCCGGGCATGTCATTGTGCCGTCAGCGTCATCTCTGCCAGCAGGTTGGTGTCGGGGTCGAGGATCAGTTCGGCCGGCGCCTTGACAGCGGGGATCGTGAATGTCTGGGTCTTGCCGTCCATCTCGACCTTGTGAACCTGGAGGGTGCCGCGCGGCGCGTCGGCGATGCCGATCTCGACCGGCAGGCGATAGGCCGCGCCGGGCTGCGATTGCGTGACGGTCAGGCGCACGGCCTTGGTGCTTTCGTCATAGGTCCAGCGCGCATCGAGCTTGGGCGAATCGATCCGCGTCAGCCATTGATCGAAGAACCAGCCCAGATCCTGCCCCGACGCCTCCTCCATCGTGCGGCGCAGGTCCGGCGTGGTCGCATGCCCGCCGGCATGGCCGGCATAATAGGTGCGGATCGCCTTGAAGAAGACCGGCGACGTCACCTGCTGGCGCAGCATGTGGAGCACCCATCCGCCCTTCAGATATTGCACGCGGGTGAGGTCTGGGCCCGCCGCGTCGTCCACCGGGGTGATGACGGGATCGCGCTCCCGCCGCTCGGCGGCCAGCGCGCCTGTCCGCTCATTGCGGAGCGACGCGACGAAAGCATCGCGGCCGTCATAATGTTCGGCATAGAGATCGGCGAAATAGGTGGCGAAGGCCTCGCTCAGCCACACGTCGCCCCAACCCGCCTCGGTGATCGAATCCCCGAACCATTGATGCGCGATCTCGTGCGCGAGCAGGCCGGTGCGGCCGAGCACCGACGCCTCCTGTCCGCCGCGCCGCTGGATCGGTTGCTCGCCGTCGCGCGTGCCGCCGCCGCCATAGAAGATCACGCTCGCATGCTCGGTGCTCGAATGGTCGAACGGCGCCACCACCTGGCCCAGCTTTTCATAGGGATAGGGGCCGACCAGATCGCCGAAGAAGTCGATGGTGCGCCGCGCGACGGTGAAGCCGTTTTCGACATCGACCTTCTGCCCGACCGGTGCCCAGATCTGCAGCGGAATGCCGCGCGCGGTGCCGCCATAATAGGTCTGGAAACGCGCGATCGCGACGGCGTTGAGCCATGGCGTGATCGGCACGCCCTGCTTCCAGTGCGTCACCTTGCGCCCGTCGCCCAGCGAGACTTCGCTCTGGAGCAGGCCGTTGGCCGCGACCGAATATTGCTCGGGCGCGGTGATGACGAATTCGGTCGTCACCTTGGACGAGACATGGTCGAGCGTCGGCGCCCATTCGCGCATCTTCGTCGGCCAGTTCCAGGAGAAGATGCCGCGCTGGCCCGCGTCGGTGGTGCCAAAGCGCATTCCGTCCTGCGGCTCGCCCGAATATCGCACATGATATGCGCGGACCTCGCCCGGCCTGGGCGCGGTGCCGGTGAGGATGGTGAGCCTGGCGCCCTGATGGGTATAGCGTACCGCCGCGCCCTTCTCCGTCACGGAGGCGACCTGCATGCCGCTGCCATCGGGTCGCCGCGCGGCGAGATCGAGGAAGAAGCGGTCGACGCCCGCGGCGGCGAAGCGCACGGTGATCACCGTCTCGCCCGCGATCTTGTGGCTGTTGTCCGCAACTTCGACGTTGAAGACATAATGTTCGACCGAAATGCCCGGCTGCCGCTCATAGGTTTCGGCCCCGGCGGCCCCGCTGCCCAGCGCCACGCACATCAACGGTACGGCAAGCTTCAACGATCGACGCATCTCATTCCCCTTCCTGGAGCGATTTTCAAGCGACCGGGATCGGTCGCCGGTCAAGAAAGCGCGGTCAACCCGGGCCATGGCGCGGCCGATCCGATGTCATCGGATCGCAGGCCGCGCCGGAACGGCGGACCGCGTTTCGCTTATTCGTGCATCAACGCGGCGACGCGGTCGCCCCATAATCTGGGCCGCATCGTCGTGCCGTGGCCGACCGTCTCGGGCCCGAACGGGATCATCATGAACTGCTCTGGCTTGAGCTTGGCCGCCATGCGCGGAACCTCTCCGGCAAAGGGATCGTTCACGAAGTCGTCCTGGCTGTTGATCCACAATATCCTGGCCTTGATCTTGCCCAGGTCCGGTTCGGGATTGTAGTCGCGCGAGGCGTCGAACTGATAGATCATGTCGTTGGCGTCCTGCCGCGGCGCGCTCTGCACCAGCCGATCGATATGGGCGTCGACGGCTTCCCGGTTCGGGAACTGGCGCTGCAGGGTCTGCGCGGTCGAGGTGGAGAAGCTCAGGATGAAATTGGCCTCGCGCAGGCCATAGACCGGGGGCGTGGTGTAGTTGCCGTCCATATAGGCCGGATCGCTCTTGATGCTTTCGATCAGCATCTTGCGGAACATGCGGTTCCGGCCGGCGATCGCGGTGGGCGTGCAGGCGAGCGGCAGGATGCGCTTCATCGCGTCGGGATAGGTGGTTGCCCACACCCAGGAATGCATGCAACCCATGGACTGGCCGCCGATCAGCTCGAACCTGTCGATGCCCAGATGGCCGGCCAGCGCACGCTGCGCGTTGACCATGTCGAGATAATTATATTTGGGGAAGGCGGCCTTGAGCCCGTCGCTGGGTTTCGCACTGCCGCCATGGCCGATGCCGTCGGGCATGACGATGAAATATCTGGCGATGTCGAACATCTGGCCGGGGCCGAACACCTCGTTGCCGAACGCCGCGGAGGCCATGCCGCGCCCGGTGCCGCCGGTGCCGTGGAGCAGCATGATCGCATTGGTGACATGGCCCTGCGCGTCGCGCCTGGGCGTGCCCAGCGTTGCATAATGGATGTTGAGCCTGGGCAGGGTCTCGCCGGTGTGGAACCTGAAGTTCGGCGCAGCATAGTCGGCCTCCACGGTTTTCCATGGCGATGGCGGGCGCTGGGGCATGGCTGCCGGTGGTTCCGGCGGGCGCGCCGCTTGCTGGGCGGCGGCACCGCCCGCCATCCCCGCCAGGGCGAGTGCGGCGGTGCCGAGGATCATGCGCCGAAGAGTCGAAATGGTCCGGTTCATTTGCTGGCCCTTGCGAAGATGGTGCGGGAGCATGATCAATATGCTGCCTTGACGCCGACGAAGAACTGGCGCCCGATGATGTCGCCATAACCGGCGCTATAGGGGAAGGACGGCTGCTTGTTGGTGAAGTTGTTGATGCCGGCGCGCAGCGTATAGCGATCCACGGTGACCTCCGCCGAGATGTTGTGGCGGGTGTTGCCGGCCACTGGCAGGACCGAGGCGTTCTCGACCGTATCGGTATAGTTGATCTTCTCCGCCGGCAGGATGTAGGCGCTGTAGCTCAGCCGGAACGGCCCGATGGCATAACGGACGTCGGGCTTCCACACCCAGCGCGGCAGCGACGTCGTGTCGTCGATCCGGACGATGTCGAGGCCCGTCACCGATGTGATCCGGAGCGTGTTGTGCGTGGCCTGCAGGCTGAGCGTCAGCGTGCCTATATTGCCCCTGGCGCCGAACAGGTCGGCCAGGTCGGCGCGGTAGCTCGCGGTATAGATCTCGCCATGATATTTGAGATAGCCGGCGTTGAAGGTGGTCGCCCGCGCAGAGGCGAGCGTGCCGTCCGGATTGAAGGAGAAGGTGCTGCAGATGCTGGGGGCCGGGTTCGGGCTGTCGAAGCAGGTCGATAGGAAGGACGAGGACGAGAAGCTCGACAAGGCCTCGTCGAGGCTGAGGCGGATGCGGTCGGCGGTGAGCGTCAGGCCGGGGATGAAGCCGGGCTGGAACACGAAGCCCAGGGTGAAGGTTTGCGACGTTTCGTTCTTGAGGTCCGGATTGCCGCCGGTCGTCACCAGCACCCTGCGGAAGGTGCCGCCCAGATCGAAGAACCCGGCAAGGCGCGCGGCCGCGGGCGACCCCGCGGGCAGCGCATCGGTCGCGCCATAGGTCGGGTTGGCCTGGAACAGGGCGAGGCAGTTATTGTAGCGCGCGGTGGGATTGGAGCCGCTCGCGATGGATGCGTTGGAGCAGGGATTGGTGGCGGTCGCAACCGCCGTGGTCTGCGGCTGGAGCAACTGGTTGAGGTTCGGTGCGCGGAAGTTGCGGCTGAGCGAGGAGCGGATGGTGAGCCCGCGGAACACGCCCCAGCGCGCGCCCAAGCCCCACACATTCTCGCGGCCGGCCAGTGAATCGTTGACCAGGCGATAGGAGCCGTTGATCTCGAACGAGTCCACCAGCGGCAGCGTGAAATCCTCGCCCACGAGCGGGATCAGCAACTCGCCGGCGATTTCGTTGGTGTGGTAGCCGCCCTTGAACGGCAGGAGCTTGGAGCCCGCGCCGATCAGCCCCAGGCGATCGGCCTCCAGCGGCGTGGCGTCCACCTTCTCCTGACGATATTCATAGGTCAGGTTGAACTTCGCCATGCCCCCCGGCAGCTTCACCACGTCGCCGCTGAAGCTCAGCAGGGCATCGGTCTGGTCGTTGACATAATTGGGCAGCACGCTGCTCTGGTTGGTGCCGCTCTGCACGGTGACATAGCTGCGCGCGGCTTCGGTGATGTTGTCATGCCCGAACAGGTTGATCGGCACGCAGTTCGGATCGGTGACGGTCAGCTGGTTGATGCGGCACACCGTCTGTCCGGCACTGTTCCTGACCGCATCGGCCGCGTTGCGAAGCCGGATCTGGTTGAGGTTCCAGCCCTGATAGCTGGTATCGACGCGTGCCCGGCTGACCGAGGCCGACCAGTTGAACTGGCGGTCCAGCGCCTCGAACTTGCCATCCAGCGCCAGCAGGCCGCGATAGGTCTTGGTATCGGTCCGCAGGTTGGTGTCCGGCATGATATTGTCGAGGAACTTGCCGAGATAAAGCGGACCGCCCGCCGCGAAGCTGGGCGACGCCGCGCTGAGCTGGGAGAGGACCGCGGGGGCCAGATAGGCGTTGTCGCGATAGACCGCGAACGAAAAGGTGCCGCCGGCCGCCGAACCGGTATTGTCGAACTGCATCGGGCGCATGCGGGCGAGCGGATCGTTGGCGACGGTGCGCGCGTACAGAAGCTCGGTGGAAACGGTGATGTTGTCGGTCAGGTCATAATGACCGACCATCGTGCCGGAAAGCCGCTCGATGCCCGCGAACAGGGTCGACTTGGAGTTATAGGCCACGCCGTCCCCGCCCTGGGCGAGGTTGGAGAACACGACCGTGCCCGTGTCATAGGGCACCAGCGCCGTGCCGGCCTGGTTGAACTGGACGTAATTTCCATTGACCTTGAGCAGCGAGCCGAGCGTCGTGCCGGTATTGGCCCAGAACATGCCGTTGTAGCTGGACGACCAGGTCTTGGTATCGGTGAAATAGACGGTCGCCGGGATGCCGTCGGTGCCGGTCTTGTTCGCCGGGTTGGTGCCGGGGAACGGCACCAGGCGCGACGCCTCACGATCGGGGAACAGCAGCGCGTCGGACTTCGAATAGTCGACGTTCACCGCGATGTTGCCGCGCCCTTCCTTGAAGTTGGTGCCGAATGTGCCGCGCAGGCTGTAGACCGGATAATCGCCATGCGAGGAGATGCTGTACTGGCCGTCCAGCACCATGCCCTGGAAATTGCGCTTCAGCACATAGTTGATCACGCCGGCCATGGCGCCCGATCCGTAGACGGCGGCCCCGCCGCCCTGCACGACATCGACCCTGTCGATCAGCCCGAGCGGAATGATGTTGGTGTCGACCGCAGCATCCTCCAGCCCGGACCCGGTCGTGACCATGCGGCGACCGTTGACCAGGCTGAGCGTGCGCCCGGCGCCGAGATTGAACAGGTTGGGATAATTCTGCACCGTCACCTGGCTGCCGATGCCGGTGTTGCGCGAATAGGACGGCGTGATCGAAGGGATTTCGTTCAGCGCCTGGCCGATCTGGGTAAAGCCGCGCTCCTCGATCACGGCCGGGCTGATGATGGTCACTGGCGCCGGCGTGGTGGTGTCGCTGGTCCGGATGCGCGATCCCGTGACGGTGATCTCCTGGCTCTGCGCCGCCTCGCGGGACGATGCGCCGTTCTCGGGAGGAGTGGCCGCATCCCGTGCGGCGGGCGCCTGCGCCGCATCCTGCGCCATCGCCCAGCCCGGACCCGTCAAAATATAAAGCAGCGCCGCCCCTGTGAGCAACTTCGATTTGGTGGAACGTCCATCCCCATTCGACATAACAGCCCCCTGTTGTCATATTTGTAGAAGATTTACAGTATACGATCATCGGTGCTCGGCTTGTCAAGTCGATCGGGCAAAGAAATATGACGGGATTCCGAGGGGGATGGAGCGGGCGCGGCAGGCCCGCGCCGCAGGTTATGGCCGGGACGACATCCCGGTGATCGATGCCCTTGATTCCGCGACGCCGTCGATAAGGGCGGCCATCGCCACGCATGCGCCAAACCCGGGCGGTTCGCGCAACTCTCATGCTGGTAGCGCTGGCCGACCGGGGGAGGGGGCATGCAGCGAAGCTGGCGGCGCGCGCAAGGGCGCGCTGGCGAGGGAAGGCTGCCTTTATGCCCGCCGGTCTGCTATAAGCCCGGTGAAGGCAAATGTTCGTGGAGGGTGTGATGCGCCTGATTTCATGCGTGCCATTCGCATTTCTTGTGGCGGCACCGGGAACTGTCCCAACACCCGATTGGAGCCATGCCGATCAGGCCGAGGTGACGTTGTCGAATTTCAAATTCGCGCCACGCTCGCTCCATCTGAAAGCCGACCGGCCGGTCATCCTCCATATCGTCAATACGGCGTCCGGAGGGCATAATTTCACGGCCAGGGCATTTTTCGATACGGCCGCGGTGCGGCCGACCGACGCAGCGATGATCCACGAAGGCACCGTCGAAGTGCCCGAACATCAGAGCGTCGATATCGGCCTGGTGCCCAGGGCCGGGCAATATCCGCTCAAATGCACCCACAGCTTTCACCGGATCTTCGGGATGAAGGGCGAGATCATTGTAGGCTGACGGATCTGGAAGGCGCGCCGGCCCGCTTTTCCGCACAATATTCCAGGGGCGATCGACCCTAGTCGCGCGGCATGGGGCGGACGAACAGCACCAGCACCACCGCGGCGGCGGTGAGCAGGGCGATCAATTGCCAGGCGTCGTTGATCGCATGGACCAGCGCGGCCTTTTCCACCAGCGGCCGGACCATTTCCTCGGTGAACGCGTCGGGCGGTTCGCCCAGTTGCTCGATGAAGGCGGCGCGGGGGATGCCGATCCCCACGGCGGTGGCGATGTCGCCGGCACGCAGCTGGGCGACGATCTGCCCGGCATGCGTTGCACTGCGGCTGAAGATGACGGTGTCGATCAGCGCCAGCCCCACCGCGCCGCCCAGGTTGCGCATCAGGTTGAACAGGCCGCTGCCATCGGCCACGAGCGGCCTGGCGAGCTGGCCCAGCGCCAGCCGGGTCGGGGGTAGCAGGCAGAACATGATCGCCGCGCCCCGCACGATCTGCGGCAGCATCATGTCGGCGGCGTCGGTGGCCTGCGTCTGGCGCGTGCTGAGCAGCAACCCCAGGGCGAACAGCCCGAACCCGGCGAACGTCAACAGCCGTGCATCGAGCCGGCGTTCGAGGAACACCGCGAACGGCGCGGCCAGCAGCTGCGCGATTCCCGTTGCCAGCATGATCTCGCCGATGCGCAGCGCGCCATGGCCGCGCACCAGGCCAAGGAAGAACGGCATCAGATAGGTCGAGCCGTACAGGCCGATCCCCAGGACGAAGCTGAGCACGCAGCCGATCGTGAAATTGCGATCCGCAAAGCATGTGATCTCGACCAGCGGCCAGGCCGAACGCAGCGTCTTGACCACGAAGAATGCGCTGCCCAGCGCGAATACCGCCAGCAGCGTTAGCACCCGCGGCGCATCCCACCCAAGCACTGGCGCGTCCTTGAGCCCGATTTCGAGCGCGCTCAGCGCCAGCGCCAGCGCGACCAGCGCCGCCGGATCGAACGCGCGCGCCTGGCGCTGGTCGCTTGGGCCCCCGCGCAGCATTGCCGCGGCACCGAACGCGGCAAGGAGACCGGGCACGATGTTGATGCGGAACAGCCAGTGCCACGACCAAGTCTGCGTGATCCAGCCGCCCACGATCGGCCCGACCGTGGGCGCAAGCACCGCGGCGACCCCCGCGATCGTCGTCGCTATGCCCTGCAGGCGCGGGGGGAACAGCAGGAACACCGCCGAGAACACCGCCGGGATCAGCGTGCCCCCGGCAAAGCCCTGGACGATGCGCCAGCCGATCAGCGCGGCGAAATCCTGGCTTTGCGCACAGCCCGCCGAAGCGACGGTGAAGACCGTCACCGCCAGGACAAACAGCCGGCGCATGCCGAACAATCCGGTCAGATAGCCCGTCAGCGGGATCGCGACGATCTCGGCCGTGAGATAGGCCGTCTGCACCCACAGCATCTGGTCGGGCGCGATCCCGAGCGCGTGCTGGATCGTGGGCAGCGATGTCGCGACGATCTGGATGTCCAGGATCGCCATGAACATGCCGATGCACATGATGACGAACCCTATCCATATCCGCAGGCCGGGATTGGGCATCATGTCGTCATTCATGCAGGGGCTCTGCGGGGAGAATCATGATCGCCATGTGCTGGTCGCCGGATATGTTCGCGCGGAGATGGTGGAACGGACATTGCGCGGGTTCGTTTCTTATGCAATCGAAACTCACCGGCAAGCCGGACAGACAGGACGGGTATGACAACGCCGGTAACGCTTCTTTCGCTTGCCACGGCGAGTCCGCCACATGTGCTCGATCAGCATGTCGCGCTGGCCGCCGCGCGCGATCTCATGGCGCATGAATTCCGTGATTTCGAGCGGATGACGTCGGTCTTCGCCAATGCGGGTATCCAATATCGGCAATTGGCCCGGCCGGTCGAATGGTATCTCACCCCGCACGACTTCACCGAACGGACGGCGGTCTATCTCGAAGTCGCGCTCGACCTCTTCGTCTCGGCGTCGGAAAAGGCGCTCGCCCAGGCCGGGATCGACGTGAGCGCGGTCGACACGATCATCACCGTGTCCTCGACCGGAATCGCCACGCCCAGCCTGGAGGCGCGCGCGCTGGGCCGCATGGGCTTTCGCAGCGATGTGGTGCGGGTGCCGATATTCGGGCTCGGCTGCGCGGGCGGCGTTTCCGGGCTGGGCCTCGCCGCCAAGCTGGCGCGGGTTGCGCCGGGCTCGACGGTTCTGTTCGTGACGGTCGAACTGTGCAGCCTGACGATACGCGATGCCACGGTGGACAAGGCGGATGTCGTCGCCGCCGCATTGTTCGGCGATGGCGCGGCGGCCTGCGTGGTTAGGGCCGGCGACGAGGGCTTTGCGCAGATCACCGACAGCGCCGAGAAGACCTGGCCCGATACACTCGACATCATGGGGTGGCAGATGGAGCCGAGCGGGCTGGGCGTGGTGCTGAACCGCGCGATTCCGGCCTTTGCGCGCCGCCATATGGCGGAGGCGATGGCACAGATGCTTGAGCCGCAGGGCCTGCGCACCGGCGATGTCGATCGTTTCATCTGCCATCCGGGCGGCGCCAGGGTGATCGATGCCCTGGAGACCGCGCTGCTGCTCAACCAGGGCGCGCTCGATCATGAACGCGAGGTGCTCCGCCTCCACGGCAACATGTCCGCGCCGACGGCGCTGTTCGTGCTCGACCGCGCGCGTGCGCAAGAACTGCCACCGCGATCGGTGCTGACCGCGCTTGGCCCCGGCTTCACCGCGAGCACCGTGACGCTGAAGCGCGCGGCATGATGCTGCCCTATATGATCATGGCGCTGGTTACGATCCAGCGGTTGGGAGAGCTGGCGATCGCGGACAGCAACACGCGCCACCTGCGCGCGCAGGGCGCGATCGAAATCGGTCGCGGGCATTACCCGGCCATGGTCGCGATCCATGCGTCGTGGCTGCTCGCGCTTTGGCTGATGGTCGGGGGACGTCCGGTCAACCTGCCGTTGCTCGGGCTGTTCCTGGCGCTGCAGGCGATGCGGGTCTGGGTGCTGGCGACCCTCGGGCGGCGCTGGACCACGAGGATCATCGTCCTGCCCGGCGCGCCGCTGGTCAGCCGCGGGCCGTTCCGGTTTCTGCGCCATCCCAATTATTGCGTGGTGATCGGCGAGATCGCGGTGCTGCCGCTGGTGTTCGGGCTGGTCGGGGTGGCGATCGTCTTTTCGTGCCTCAACGCGGCCATCCTGTGGGTGCGGATACGCAGCGAATCGCAGGTGCTATATGGTGGCACGGGGCAGGGGGCCTGACGGCTCAGCGCTTCCCGGCAGCCTCACGCTCGGCCTTGATGCGCAGCATCGCCGCGTGGCATTCAGTCGACGTCTGGCTGATCTTGACGATCATGCACGCCTCCACCTTCTTGCGGCTGAACGACTTCATCTCGGCCGGGCAGAGAGTCTTTGCTTCCCTGGCGCAGGCCTTCCTGGCCGGATCGGGCGCGGCGGCATGGGCGGTTCCGCCCAGGGCAGCGGCGGACAGCGTCACGCAGACGGCATGACCCTGGAAATGGCGAAGGAAGGCTGGTTTCATGGCGTGGCGAGTCCGCAAATCATGTACCGGTATTAGACACCGGAAAAGGGATGGCAGGTCAACATATCAGGCCGCGATCCGGCGCAGTTACCAATAAATTCGTGCATCGCCGGGCGCGTTTTGGCGCGCGTATGATCGCCTCGACCGATTTTTGTAACTGTCGTAAAAATGATATTTATCGCTATCATATGGCGTCGGTGAGCAGCGCGAGCAATCGCTGTCCCAACACGATCTCGACCCCGTCGGCGCCGAGTTGCCGGCGATCCGGTGGAAGCTGCTCAATAATGAACGGCTTCGGGAGAGGAACCCTCATCAGCGGGTCCTTGGTTCGAGCCTCGTCCCCTTGGGCTCGAACCAAGGACCCGCTGATTAAGAGACGCGGTTCCATTTGTCTCAAGCGATCTCAAATCGTCTCAAAATGCCAAGTGTGTTTTTATAACTCATTGTATATTTGATATATATCTATGAATGAGCGTACCAAGCTGTCTCAAACGGTTTCGCAGAAGCTTGCTATTTTGTTGCCCAAAATGTAGCCCTAAAGCGTCATGCTAGCCACGCAAAAAATTGAACTAACGAGCTTTAAACTCGATAATCTTCCGCCGGCCCAGGCTGGTAGCCGCTATGAGATTGCCGATGCGCTCATCTCAGGTTTGCGCATTCGCGTAAGCGATGAAGAAGTGGAGGGAGGGCGCTATCGCGGCAAGGCCTCTCGGATCACCTTCGTGCTGCTCGCCCGTTTTCCGCCGAGTCACAACCCGACCCGTCGCGCGATCGGAACTTATTCGCGAGGATTAGGAGGCGTGACGCTGCAACGGGCCCGCGAGATTGCAGTCGAGTGGAAAAATCTCATCCGGCAGGGCATCGATCCCGCCGAGATTTCGAGGCAGCAGCGGCTCGAGGAGGAGCGTCGCCGTGCCGAAACCGAGAAGCAGCGGTTGCAGGAAGAGGAGGCCGCTCGCAATCGCAAGTCTCTAAAAGATGTGCTTGACCGGTACGAGAGCGAGCATCTTGCCTATCTGGCTCGCGGAAAGGCTACGCGCAGGGCGCTTGACGGCGAACAAGGGCTGTTCAAAGACTTGGTCGATCGCGAGCCGGCTTCAATTACGCGCAGTGATATCTCGCAGGCAGTGAAGGCGAAAGTCGCTATCGCTCCCGCCTCCGCTAACCGCCAACTTGCATATGCCAAGGCATTCTTCAATTGGTGCGTAGACGAAGAAATACTGGAACTTAACCCTGCCATCAGGCTCAAGAAGCCGGCGAAAGAGAACACACGAGACCGCTACCATTCCGTGGACGAGCTTAGAGAAATCTGGGCGGCCACCGATGATCTCGGGTATCCGTTCGCACAACTCTTCCGCTTGCTCATCGTTGTGCCGATGCGCCGAGAAGAGATCGCCGCCATGTCGCTCAAGGAACTTGCACTTGGAACTGATGAGGAATCGGGGAGCGCCGTGTGGACGCTTCCCGCGCCCAGAACCAAGAATCGGAACGCGTTGCGGGTGCCGATATCGACATTGGCGCGATCGCTAATCAAAGAAGCGATCGATCACCCGGATCGACCGGCGAAGTCCGACTTTGTCTTTTCAACGACCTGTGGATCGGCGTGCAAAAAGGACCCCGTTAGCGGGGTGATCGGCGTCTAAAAGGGACCCCTCATTTCGATGGTTT